>NZ_LWEZ01000612.1:0-1022 GCF_001634945.1 Alcanivorax sp. HI0044 | reverse complement strand
GTAATTGAAACAATCAAGGGATAAACGGTAGGGCCGCAATGGGGGAGGCAGGACAGTGATGCGAATGGGGTGGCGGCTCTGGCTCAGTGCTGTGGTGTGTATGGTGGCAATCGCCAGTGCCTTTCATGTGTTTCTGCTGGATCGGGTGGGCGTGCCTGACAATGGACTTCGCGTGAGCGAGGTCACCAGGGAAGACGGTGGACTTGACTGGACAATCCGCCTTTATGACAGCGTGGGAAAAGGAAAGGGGCGGCGCCGCTGGCAGGCGGCAGGAGAGGGCTACCGCATTGATGTCCAGCGCCGTGGAGAGCATGGGTTCGCGCTGGATATTGCCTATCGGCCAGAGTCGCAAACGCGACATCACGTGCGCCAGCAGGTACGCCTGGCTGAAGGCCCCACTCTGGTGGCCGCCTTCGGTCAGGCTCAGGGTAGGGGTGAAACCCGCGTTATCATCGATCGGGTGAAATAACCCCCTGGGCGGGGGATGCCGTTCACTTGGACCTGAGGCCTTCGCGATGTAAACATCGCTTCCCTCAACTCCCTCAACTTTCGGGATTGCTGGAAAGTTATGCTGGCATGACGACGCTGTTGGCTCCGTGCGGCTTCTCTTAAGTGAACAGCATTACCCCTGGGAAGGGGCGTTTCCGGATGCCGTCTGTTCGTCGTGATTGTCGTTGTCTGGCGTCTTGTGGAGCATCACCACAACGCCGATCGCCGTTACCGTCAGTATGGCTGCACCAATGGCCGCATTGGCATGCAGCGCCAGATTGAAGCCGGTTTTGGCTGCCGCCATCAGCGGCTGAGCGACTTCTGCCGGCAGCTGGGCGGCGGCACCAATGGCTCCACCCAGTGTATCGCCTGCTGCCAGTGCCATCGTATCGGTTAGCCCTTTGGGCATGGCCGTCAACATGTGGCTGCGATAGAGCGCGGCACCAATACTGCCAATCACGGCAATGCCCAGTGCCATGCCCAGCTCGGTAGCCGTTTCCGACGTAGCGGAGGCGGCACCGGCTTTACGGGCC
>NZ_LWEZ01000611.1:0-517 GCF_001634945.1 Alcanivorax sp. HI0044 | reverse complement strand
TGATGTCATCAATTCTATTGGTGTTGGTGGTGGGGCAAATGAAACGCTTCTCAGCAGTATTGTCTTCCCCAAGCCGGCGGGAGGAGAGCGTGGTTTTGTCCTCATGGTGGATAGCTATGAGGAATACATCGAAGGTATTTCCTCGAAAGTTGCAAAAGAAACAAAGATTCCTGATTTGACTCTTGGTGCCCTTCAGTTCGTGGACAACGGCGTGGGAGAGCTGGCCTCAGTTACCATGGTTATCGGTAATGCGGGATCTGCCGACATTTCAGAAGATATCCATATCACGCTGTTTGATGGACACCCTGACACCGGTGCAGAAATTGGTGAGTTGGTTGTTAGTGGCGGAGTTGAAAGTGGCGATCACAAAAATGCGGTAATGGACGATGTTGATCCCGACCAGCTGCAGGGTGTCACTCTTTATGCCCGTGCTGCTATCGAGGGCCAGGTGGCAGAATGCAATAACACCAATAATCTCACTCAGAAGAAAGTGGCCGCACGCAGAGGGTCGCTCACG
>NZ_LWEZ01000610.1:0-569 GCF_001634945.1 Alcanivorax sp. HI0044 | reverse complement strand
CATCCAGTTCTTCGGCCAGAATCTTGTACAACATCTGGTGGCGACGTACCGGCATCATGCCGTCAAAGGCGTCGCTCACCAGCACCAGCTTGAAATGCGTTTCCGAGTTCGGCGGCACGCTGTGCTTGTGGCTTTCATTTTCCAGCGCGAAATGTGCCACAGGCACCGCCTCGAAAACCTTGCGCTCGATCAATGTCGCTACACTCATGGTCCACCTCACAGATAAAACCGGGCCGGGGCCGTTCGGGAAAACACGGCGAATGGACTGATTATACCAGTCACAGCAGGGCCTAACGCCCCTCGCGGGGCGCGTATTCTACGGGGTTTGAGGGCACAGAGAAAATACAGCTGCCCGGGACGTCATTAAACCGTGGGGATAATCGCCTGCCAGAGCTGTTCGCCGGCCTCATCCAGCAAGGCTGCCCGGGGCTCTCCCGGACCCAGCTGACAAACCTGACGGTCGTTGCGCCAGCCATCCCAACCCGGTGAATCCCCACGGGCAAAGGCGCCCCAGGCATCCTGCACCTTCCGGGACAGTGCCCGGGCTTCATCGGTGCCACCGGTAAAAT
>NZ_LWEZ01000609.1:0-762 GCF_001634945.1 Alcanivorax sp. HI0044 | reverse complement strand
GCGCCGGCATCGGCAAGCTTGTCTGCCACCAGGGCGCCGATGCCCGAGCTGGCGCCGGTGAGCAGAATCACTTTGCCGTTGACCCGCTGTTGCAATGCTTTGCCCGGCGCCACGGCACGCTTGAGATGCCAGGCCCAGTGATCCCGGAGCCTGTTTACGTAAGGCAGGACTTTGGGGGTTCTGAATTTCACGGCATTGGACATGATGGGCTCTCGAGTGGATCCATGGAATGAGCGAATGCATCCAGTGTAACCTGAGCATATACTCGGAAATACTCGGGTTTCTCCGTTGGCAAGGAGTGGCGTTGTATGGGGCAGGTTCGCTGGAAAGTCTCTGATTTTACTGTCAAAAAAGAGCCCAGGCAGGCCCGTTCGAAAGCCTCGGTTCAGGCGATGGTGCAGGCATGTGCTCGGATTTTGGAGACCCGGGGATACGCCGGGCTTAGCACCAATGCCATTGCGGAAGTGGCGGGTGTCAGCATCGGGTCGGTGTATGAGTACTTTCCCGGCAAGGATGCCATTGTGGCGCGGTTAGTGCAGGACATGGTGGCAGAGGCCAGGGCCATGCTGGAAGGTCGGCTGGCGCTGACAGACAGTCGCAATGATTTAAACAGCGCCATGCAATATTTTCTGGGCGCCATTTACCGGCTAATGCGCAAGCATCGAGCGTTATTGCGGGTGTTGGTTTTCCAGGTGCCTTACTTGCACCAGTTGCCGGCCACCCGGCAGTTGGAAATCGAATTACAGCAGGTCTTGATGGCAG
>NZ_LWEZ01000608.1:0-952 GCF_001634945.1 Alcanivorax sp. HI0044 | reverse complement strand
CGAGATTGGCGACAAGACCCAGCTGGCCACTATCGCCCTGGCCGTTCAGTTCAAGGACCAGTTCTGGCCGGTACTGAGTGGCTCCACCCTGGGCATGGTGGCCGCCAACCTGCCGGTGATCTGGCTGGCGCACCAGTTCGGCAGCAAACAATTCGAGACCTGGGCCCACCGCATCAGCGCGGCGCTGTTTGTCGGTTTCGGGGTCTGGGCGCTGGTGTAGGAACAACTGACGCCTGACGCCTGACGCCTGACGCCTGACGCCTGACGCCTGACGCCTGACGCCAAAAAGCGTATGCTCACGCGCTATCCCTGCAACCCTGGTCGCGCTGCAGGGCGTCAACGTCTGGCGTCCGGCATCTGGCCTCTAGCGGAACTCATTCATGGCCCTCACCGCCACCATTTACAAAGCCGAGCTCACCGTCTCCGATATGGACCGGGATTATTACGCCACCCATAACCTGACGGTGGCGTTGCACCCTTCAGAAACCGAATCGCGAATGATGTTGCGGCTGCTGGCCTTTGCCCTGAATGCCCATGAAGATCTGACGTTCTCGCGGGGCCTGTCCAATCCGGAAGAACCGGACCTGTGGCAACGGCACCCCAACGACACCCTGGCACACTGGATCGAACTGGGCATGCCCGACGAGAAGCGGCTACGCAAAGCCTGCGGCCTGGCCGGGCACGTGACCATTTACTGTTACGGCCCACGCGCTCCACAAGTGTGGTGGGACAGCATGAAGAACAAGGTTCGCCGCTTCGACAACCTGACCATTGTCCATGTGGACGCGGACAGCGAAGCAGCACTGGCCACCTGTGCCCAGCGGGCCATGCAGTTGCAGGCCATGATCCAGGACGGGCAAGTCTGGTTGGGCACCACCGACAATAACGTGGAGGTTGCCCTGGAAACCTGGTACCCAAACAACGCCCACTGATGGGTACTCTTTGTTTCCAC
>NZ_LWEZ01000607.1:0-609 GCF_001634945.1 Alcanivorax sp. HI0044 | reverse complement strand
TCGACAAGGTGCAGTGGCTGCCCGAGTGGGGCAAGGCGCGCATTGAAGGCATGCTCACCGATCGTCCCGACTGGTGTATTTCCCGTCAGCGCACCTGGGGTGTGCCGATTGCCCTTTTTGTTAATAAGGAAACCAGCGAGCTGCACCCGGATACGCCGGCCCTGATCGAGCAAGTGGCCGAGCGAGTAGAGAAAGCAGGCATTGATGCCTGGTTTGATCTGGAGCCGGCGGAGCTGCTGGGTGAAGACGCGGACCAGTACAGCAAGGTCACCGATACCCTGGACGTGTGGTTCGATTCCGGTGTGACCCATTATTGCGTGCTGGACCAGCGCGAGCAGCTGCGCGCGCCGGCGGACCTGTATCTGGAAGGCTCGGATCAGCATCGTGGCTGGTTCCAGTCGTCACTGCTGACCAGCCTGGCGATTCGCGACGCAGCCCCATACAGCACCGTGTTGACCCATGGTTTCACCGTGGACGAGCACGGTCGCAAGATGTCCAAGTCAGTGGGCAACGTGATTGCCCCACAGGAAGTCTGGAATGACCTGGGTGCGGATATTCTGCGCCTGTGGGTCTGCGCCACCGATTACCGGGGCGAGATGTCCGTGTCCA
>NZ_LWEZ01000606.1:0-934 GCF_001634945.1 Alcanivorax sp. HI0044 | reverse complement strand
AGCACATCACAATCATTGAGGAAGCTGGGCCAGCGGAACACCCGTGCGGTGAGAAGAACCAGCAGGGTAAAGGTGGTGAAACCGCCAAGTAGATGCAGCATCACGATGGTGGGCTGCAGCCCCATTGTCACCGTCCACATGCCGAGAATGCCCTGGAAGATAACCAGTGCCACCAGGAATAAAGGCAGCTTCAGTGGCTGCTTTTCCCGCTTGCGGTTAACAAAGGACAGGGCCGCGATGATGATGATCACCAGGCCCAGGGTGGAGGCGAAATAGCGGTGCACCATTTCCGGCACGGTTTTGTGCGCTTCGCGCAATGCGCCGGGGGTGGTTTCGTTGGTGGTGGCCACGTGCGCGATGGCTTTGCGTACGTCCAGATGGCCGTAGCAACCGGGCCAGTCCGGGCAGCCAAGGCCGGCATCGGACAGTCGGGTCCAGGCGCCCAAAATGATTACGCCGGCGGCCATCAGCACAGCCAGAATACAGAAACGGCGCAGCCAGCGCTGCGATGCGGTGGGGGTTTGCATAATCAAGAGCCTGCCTTAACCGATCAGTGACCCTTTCAGGGTCCGTTTGAGATCGACGCGGATGTTCTCCGCCTCTTCGAGGGTGGCATCCATGTTTTCGTGCGTGGGGTAACGCATGAATATCTGGCCGTCCGGGCTGACCAGAAAAATATCGCCAATGGGCTGACTGGCATCGGGGGCATACACCGGGGCCAGGGCCTGGGTGACATCGGCGGGAGCCGCATGGATAGAAATCATGCCATCCACCTTGTCGGTGAGGAACGTCTGCAACTCGGCGCCGGCCGGGGCGGTATGCAAAATGACCCGGCGCACTCGTTGAATGTCTTCGCCCAGGGTCAGGCGCACTTGTTGTACTTGATAATAGAGGCCGTTCTTGCAGCGGGTGTCGCAGTCTTCCCCGGCCACAT
>NZ_LWEZ01000605.1:0-843 GCF_001634945.1 Alcanivorax sp. HI0044 | reverse complement strand
CTGTCAGTCGACCTCCAGCCTCGACAGCCTTACTAAAAATTTGCTCTCTCACATAGTGCCTCGCTATTTGGTTTATTCAGAAACATAACGCAGAGCTTTGCGGCAATTTTGGAGCAGCGAAGCGGTGGAAAAATTGTCCGGCAACAGCGACTTGTTATGAGTTTAGCTTAATAGTCTCAAAGATCTTGATGTACATAGGCTTATTTTCATCGTAATCCTTACGATCAGTTACCACGGTGACGCTGACAAAAGCCTTTCCAACTTCGACTGCTGCTACCGCGTAGTAGGTTGGAACAGACTCGCCCGGCCATACGCCTTCATACTCGCGTAATACCCCGGACTCAATTGAACGCACCTCAGTTTGCGGAGTATAAAAATCCTGTACGGAACTGAATCTGTATTCGGCAAACTCCTGCAAACTTCCACCTTCTTTGCTGTACGCGCTGGCGGTAATAGAAACTCTGCCATCGGGGCTAGAAATTGAAAGGTAGTCAGAGTTGGCGTTTTGCTGCCAGTCTGCGGGCGCCTGCACCTCAAATACGTCACCAGCAGAAGGATAGTATTTCATCTCCACTTCAGCACTTGCCACGGACGAGGCTCCTACCAACCCCAAAATGAGAGCTTTGAGTTTCTTCATACTGATTTACTCTGATCTTCCCCACCAAAAGTAGACACTGATTTACGCACACATCTTCAGGTATTCCTGCTCAACCGTGTTAGGGCTTTTATACCCCAGTGTGCTATGCCGACGGTGGCTGTTGTAGAACATTTCAATGTAGTCGAAGACGCAGGAGTACGCCTCTTTCTTATTCGATACATCCTCGGCATAAAGCGCTTCCACCT
>NZ_LWEZ01000604.1:0-576 GCF_001634945.1 Alcanivorax sp. HI0044 | reverse complement strand
GCCGCGCAGCTTGAAGGAAAACACCGGTTGCAGATCTTCCCGTTTGAGCAGCACCCGGTTGCCAATACGTTTGGAAATCAACGGCGCTGCATGAATGGGAGTTTCCACCGCCACGTCGTAGACGCGGGATTGCAGTATCCGTTTAACGTATTTGTCCAGCATGGAGGGTTCCGGGCTCATTCTGTGAAGGGAAAGGAATAGTCTAGGGGCTGGCCGGCACAAATGCGATAGCCCGGGGTCGAGTCAGGACCGCCGCTGGCCTATAATTGGCGCACACCTCAGGGTCGATACACACCCATATTACGACAGGACAGCCTCATGGATCAGGATGCGCTGAAAAAGCAGGTAGCCGAAGCCGCACTGCGTTTTGTCCCCGAAGGGGAAATCATCGGCGTGGGCACCGGCTCCACCGCCAACTTCTTTATCGACGGACTGGCCACCCTCAAGGATCGCATCAAAGGCGCTGTGGCCAGCTCCGATGCCACCGCCGAGCGACTCAAGCAGCATGGCATCCAGGTCTTTTCACTGAACGACGTGGGCAACCTGCCAGTGTATGTAGATGGCGCTGACGAAGTG
>NZ_LWEZ01000603.1:0-483 GCF_001634945.1 Alcanivorax sp. HI0044 | reverse complement strand
TTGGTGCGGTACAGAAGGGTATCGATGAACAGCTGCAAGCCGGTGTGCTGGCGGGCTACCCGATTCTGGGCGTGAAAGCGACTCTGTACGATGGTTCCTACCACGAGGTGGATTCCAACGAAAACGCTTTCCGTATGGCGGGTGCCCTGGCTGTGAAGAACGCAGCCAAGGAAGCCGGTGCGGTACTGCTTGAGCCGATGATGAAGGTAGAAGCGGTAACCCCGGAAGACTACATGGGTGACGTGATGGGTGACTTGAACCGTCGCCGTGGTATCGTTCAGGGCATGGAAGACACCATGGCCGGCAAGATTATTCGTGCCGAGGTGCCTTTGTCTGAAATGTTCGGTTACGCTACTGATCTGCGTTCCATGTCTCAGGGTCGTGCCAGCTACTCCATGGAGTTCCTGAAGTACGCTGAGGCACCAAAGAATATCGCTGATGAAGTCATCAGCGGCAAGAAATCTTAAATTTACGGTTAATTTG
>NZ_LWEZ01000602.1:0-15624 GCF_001634945.1 Alcanivorax sp. HI0044 | reverse complement strand
GCAATCTAGGCGCGCTTTTGAAGGTGTCCCCTAACTGGGATCGAGATATGTCCATCCATCGAAAAAACGCAACAACGAGTGCGGGCCAGCCTGAATGACCCGAAGGGCGTGGCCTGAAGCGCACATCTGCTGCGCCTTGCCTCTCGGAAAGGGAACCACCCTGACCATCAAGACAAGACGCAACAGCTGCACGCTTCAGGCCACGCTGAGCATGCAAGGAGTTTTTCAGAGGTTCCCTAGGGCGCCGACGCGGCCTGCAGGGCGGCGCTTCCGCGGTTCATCTCATTAAGCTGGTCCAGCAGTTTGTGGCGGCCTTGCAGGGCAGGGTAAACCGGGCTTTCTGCGGGCACGGAAACCATCAGTTCCTGCAATTTCTGCCGGGCGGCAGGGATGTCCCGTTGACGGATCAGCTGATTCAGTTCGGCAAATGCCTGGTTGTCCTTGTCCATCTGATCCAGCTCGGCCAGCTGCTGCGCATTACCGGTAAGGGCGCGGGCACGCTTGATGGCAGAGCGCGCTCCCCGGGTATCACCGAGATTGAGCAGCTCTTCGATCGCCATGAAATTGGCGCTCAAATCCACGGGGGCTGTGTCGTCATGGCCTGGATTGCCGGTGTTGTTTTGAGCCGGTGAGCGCTTCCGTTCAGTCGCGGCTGCAGGCGTGTTCCGGGTTTCAGGAACGGCGGTTGCCTTGCCGGAGGTTGTCAGCGACACCTGCCACTGCCCCAGCTCGCAGCCTTGTGCGCCGGTGACGGATACCGCCCAGGTGTCACCGGCTTTCATGCCCAGGCCGGTCAGGGTTTTTGATGACCAGGTACGCCAGAAATCGGAACCAATTTCCAGGGTCACATCGACAAAGGGTTCACCATTGAGCGACCAGTGATGGTATAGCGTCTGATCGCTGCCATCGTGGACTTCGGTATAAAAAAACAGCTCGGCCGTATCGACAGGCGCCTGGCTGATGTCATCAGTAGGTTCGCGGTTCTCAACGGCCGAAGTGAAGCTGGCCCGGGCCAGTGTCGGGCAGGCCGGCCGGGATTCTGTTTGGGCGGATGCCAGTACCGGCGCCAGCAGGCTGGCCAAAACTATGACGCGCACGCGTTCCCCCTGATCATTATTGTCCGGTGCCACCTGTTTTTTGTCTCGGTGGTTTAATTTGCAAGACTAGAGCGTTGCTCTGGCAAGGGCGTGGAACTGGGTCACGTTACGCCTGACGGTGTGATCAGTGGGCTTAAGGGAAGGGCCAGTGGCAAAGGGAGAAATGGCGCCAAGCGGGAACACCGGGCGCCGCTGAATTCGGTCCCGGATCAGGCCGGTTCGCCACCTTCATCCGGGCCATGAAAGCAAAGAAACAGCTCTTCGATCAGTTCCGGGATACCCAGGGCCATCTGCCGGACGACCTGGGTGTTGTCCCACAGGGCATCCAGTTCTTCGTCTTCATCAAGGCCGGAAATCAGGATAAAGGGCAACAGCAGATTAACGATGGTTTCTTCGTCGTTTTCATACCAAAGCGGTTCATTCACGAACACGCCGGTCATAAAGCCGGCACACCAGCTTGCCAGATCCTGGCCATCTTCTTCCTGGTAGGGGTCGAGCAGGCAAGGCAGGTTCACCGTTTCGCCACCGAGCAGTTGGGTAACCAGGCGCTGGCGCAGCTGGTCGAGTGCTGCGGCCACGTCGTCTGGAACCGGCATGTCCAGCTCATGGGCGTAATCCACCGGGGGCGTTTCTCCGGCTTCGTGCGGGCCAGCGGCCAGGGCGCACAGCATGCCGTGAATTTCCGTCCAGGTGGGTGCGTCTTCGCCCAGGCTGGCGAAATGCTGGCGGACGGTGTTCTTCAGGCTTGGATTGGTAATCTCTGACATGCTTTTCTCCCGGTGGCGAGCAAGCATACCGATAGACGCGCCGGGCCTCCACCGTCCTGTTGCGTTTGCCTGTCGAATGCCGGATTTGTGCCCGGCACAGCGGGCTCTCCGCGAGCCGATGGCAGGATGCTAGCTGGCTAACTCGATGCGGTTTCTGCCCAGGTCCTTGGCTTCGTAGAGGGCGCTGTCCGCACGTTTGATAAATTGCTCAGCGCTTTCGCCGGGTTGGTAATGGGTGAGCCCGGCGGAAAATTCGCTGCTCAGGTTTGCTGTGAAGGAATAGTGTTGTTGTGAGAACTGGCGGCGCAAGCGCTCCAGTGCGGCCAGGCAGGCCTGGGTGCTGGTGTGGGGGAACAACACCACGAATTCCTCCCCGCCATAGCGGGCCAACAGGTCAGACTTGCGTAATCCCTGGGAAGCCAGTTGTGCAAAGCGATGCAGCACTTCGTCTCCGGCGTGGTGGCCGTAGGTATCGTTGACTTGCTTGAAGTGGTCCAGATCAAGAATGGCCAGGTGCAGGGGGCTGTTCTCCCGCGCGGCGCGGGACATTTCCTCTTCCAGCCGTTCCAGAAAATGACGGCGGTTGTAGAGTCCGGTCAGGTCGTCGCGCACGGCAATGGCACTGAGGCGGTCGTGGGCTTCGCGCAGTCGTTCGCGTTGTTCTCGTACCCGCAATTGCAGGTTGTGGATATACCCACCCATATAGATAAACCAGCCCAGACCCAGGGTCAGGATGATCCAGTGCCCGATCAGGTAGGAGAAAATCGCCTGTTGGGGAGCGTTTATCCATTCATAGATCTGTAACCCGCTGAAGCAAAGCAGGGTGAAGGCCGCCATCAGCAGCATGCGTCGGCGGTCCAGTGCGAACACCCCAAAGGTCATGACCATAAAGTAGATGCTCAGCATGGCGCCGCGCAGTTCGCGGGAGTAATGCAGAATAGTGGTGGTCAGCAGGATGCCCACGGCCATTTGCAGGATGGTCAGGCTGGGATCGCCAAAGCGGTCGCTGACGCCACTGCGAATAAGCAGATAGAACAGCCCGTTGATGGCAAAGACCACCGCGAAGAAGGTCAGGTGCGGTGTGTTGGGTTCAAAAGCGGTGAGTTCCACACCAATGAAGGTGCCTGCCCACAATAAACAATAGGAATAGATCGCCATGACTTGGCGTTTTAACCGGACCGCGCGCTCCGGGGGATCTTTGGGTATCAGTGTTAACACGGGCAACAGGCGCCTAGCCGAATGATTGTTGTATTTTTAGTCAACTTTACCGTTTTTATCGTCCGGGGTCACAGACCTGTCATTGTCGGTGGTAGACAGCCAGTGACAAACTGTTGTTCAAACAATCGTTTGCTTGCCGGGATGAGGCCCTTGTATGTCCACACCGCTTTTTGACCTGACATTAACCGAAGAACAGCGCATGACCCGTGAAGGAATGCGCAAGATGGTGCGTGATTCCCTGTTTCCGCAATCGCGCGCAGCGGATGACGCAGCAAAGGCGAATGGTGAACTGTTAAACAGCATCGCCGGTTTTGGCCTGGCGTTGATGCCCATGCCGGAAGCTCTGGGCGGTGTGGGCATGCCACGTTCGCCGCTCTCCAACGCGCTGGCAGTGGAAGATCTGGCCGAGGGGGATATTTCTCATACCCTGGCTGCCTTGCAGCCCATGGCTGCCGTCAACGCCCTGGTGGATTTCGGTAGCGACGAGCAGCAGGAACGCTGGTTGCCTGCCATGGCCACGGAAACCTTTACCGGTGCGGCTATCGCGCTGACGGAGCCGCGCGCCACTTTCGAGCCTTCCTCTCCCGCTACCACGGCACAAACTGCAAACGGGCAAGTGGTGCTCAATGGAGTGAAGAGCCTGGTGCCGTTGGCCGAGCAATGTGAGTGGTTTGTAGTGGTGGCGGCGGAAAAGGGAGAGGTATCCGCCTTTATCGTTCCGAAAGACGCGGCCGGCCTGACCATTCAGGCCGAGGCGTATATGGGGCTGCGCAGTGCAGAACCGGCCACGCTGACGTTGGAATCAGTGACCGTGCCCGAGGCCGACCGGTTGGCCCATTTCGATCTGGACCGGCTGCTGGGCCTGTCCCGCATCGGCCAGTGCGCGCTGGCGGTGGGCTGCTGTCAGGCAGTGATGGAATACGCGATCCCCTACGTGAATGAACGCAAGGCCTTTGGCGAGCCCATTGCCTGGCGCCAGTCCGTGGCATTCATGGTGGCTAACATGGCCATCGAGATCGAAGGGATGCGGCTGATGATGCTACGTGCCGCCAGCCGGGCCGACCAGGGCCTGGATTTCCACAAGGAGGCCTATCTGGCGCAGCTGTTGTGCATGGAGAAGGCCATGGAAATCGGCACCAACGGCATCCAGCTGTTTGGTGGAGCGGGCTTCGTTCGCGATTACCCGCTGGAAATGTGGTACCGGAACTTGCGCAGCATTGCCGTGCTTCACGGCAGCCTGATGGTGTAGGAGAAGAACATGATTAATCTGGAATTGCCGGAAAAGCTCACACAAACCCAGAAAATGGCGCAGCAATTGGCCAGCGGCGTTTTTCGTCCCATCGCGCGCAAGTACGACGCTATTGAACACTGTGATACGCCTGAAGAGCTCAAGCCGGTTGCGCAGATGATGGCGGCCATGCCCCGTGCTGGAGGCAAGAAAGACGGGGGGAGCGACGGCATCAAAAATGGCAGCAACATGATGGGCATCATGGGCGTAGAAGCCATGTGCTGGGGAGATGTGGGGCTGATGCTGTCGATCCCTGGCGCCAGCGGGCTTGGCAATGCTGCGATCATGGCGGTGGGCACCCCGGAGCAGAAGGAAAAATACGGCAAACTGTACTGCGCCATGGCGATTACCGAGCCGGGCGCGGGCTCCGATTCCGCTGCGGTTGCGACCACTGCGGTGGCCGATGGGGATGAATGGGTGCTTAACGGCGAGAAAATCTACTGCACCGCCGGTCAGCGCTGCGATGCCATTGTCGTTTGGGCCACGCTGGACAAAACCCTGGGCAAGGCGGCGATCAAGTCTTTTATCGTGCCCCGTGATAATCCTGGCGTGCAGCTGGTGCGTGTGGAAGACAAGATGGGCCTGCGGGTGTCGGATACCGCCGCGTTGGCGTTCAATAATTGCCGGATTCCCAAGGATCATATTCTCGGTTCCGCCGAGGTGGGAGATACCGAGGAGGCGCGTAAAAAAGCCTTTGGCGGAGTGATGCAGACGTTCGACAACACTCGCCCCCAAGTGGCTGCCATGGCCTTGGGCGTGGCGCGTGCGGCGCTGGAAATAACCCGTGAAGTGTTTGAAAAAGAAGGGCTTGAGGCGGATTTCTCGAAACTACCTTATAACTCGACAGCCCGCGAACTGGAGCTCTACCGGCTGGAAGCGGACCTGGAAGCGGCCCGCCTGATGACGCTGAAGGCCGCCTGGATGGCCGACAATGGCCAGCCCAATTCCCGTGAAGCTTCCATGTGTAAAGCCAAGGCGGGGCGCATGGGGAACGATGTGACCCTAAAGTGTGTGGCGTTGTGTGGTGAGCTGGGCTATTCAGAGCGCACCCTGTTGGAAAAACTGGCCCGCGATTCAAAGATCATCGATATCTTTGAAGGCACACAGCAGATCCAGCAGCTGATCGTGGCAAGGCACCTGCTTGGGCTGTCGTCCAAAGAGCTGAAATAGGAAAAATAGCTACGAGCTACGAGCTACAAGCGAAAAAAGAAGAGCGCGGCCTGGCCGCGCTTTTTGTTTTTGGGTTGGGGCATTAAGCTTGGCCATTGTCATGGTTCGAGGGAAATTCTATGTCTGAGTCGCTGGCTGGCAGGGTCGTCTGGATTACCGGGGCATCCTCCGGGATTGGTGAAGCGCTGGCGAAGGAATATGCCCGCCGTGGCGCCAGGCTGGTGCTGTCCGCTCGCCGGCAAGAAGAGCTGGAGCGAGTGTGTGGCGGGCTGGTGAACAGCGAAGAGCACGTAGTGCTGCCGCTGGACCTTGGCCAGAGTGAGGCCATGGCGCCAGCCGTGGAGCGGGTCAGGCAGGCCTGCGGGCGACTGGATCAAGTGGTGCACAATGGCGGGATTTCCCAGCGCTCACTGGTGGCCGACACGGATCTGTCCGTGGATCGCCAGATCATGGAGGTGAATTTCTTCGGCACCGTGGCGCTGACCAAGGCCGTGCTTCCCTGGCTGAAAGAGCAAGGGGGTGGACGTTTTGTGGTGATTACCTCCCTGGTGGGGGAGCTGCCAACGCCGCTGCGTAGCGCCTACAGCGCCAGCAAGCACGCCTTGCATGGCTTCTTCGAGTCCCTGCGGGCGGAAGAGTATGATCAGGGCATCCGCGTGACGCTGGTGATGCCCGGCTTTATTCGCACCCAGGTGTCGATCAATGCGCTCACCGCGGATGGCTCTCGCCAGGGCACCATGGATGCTGCCCAGCAGACCGCCATGGCCCCGGAAGAATGCGCCAAACGGCTGGTAGAGGCCGTGCAGCGGGGCCGTGATCAGGTTATCATCGCCGGCCGCGAAGGGGCGGGCATCTACCTGAAACGCTGGGCTCCCTCGCTGTACCGTAGACTGATCCGCAAAATGAAGGTCACCTGATGTCACAGGACAACACCGATACCAAGAAACGTACCCGTCTTAACAAGCTGCAGAAGAAACTGCGGCGGGAAACGGGCCGCGCCATTGCTGATTTCAACATGATCAGTGAGGGTGACAAGGTGATGGTGTGTCTGTCCGGCGGCAAGGATTCCTACACCATGCTGGAGATTCTGCGCAATCTTCAGCACTCCGCGCCGGTGAATTTCGAGCTGGTAGCGGTGAATCTGGACCAGAAACAACCCGGGTTCCCGGAGCACATCCTGCCCGAGTACCTGGAAAAGGAAGGCGTGGCGTACCACATTCTGGAAAAGGACACCTATTCCATCGTCAAGGAGAAGGTGCCGGAGGGCAAGACCACCTGCGGCCTGTGTTCACGCCTGCGCCGGGGCAGCCTGTACGGGTTTGCCGAGGAAATCGGTGCCAACAAGATTGCCCTTGGCCACCACCGGGATGACATCGTCGAAACCCTGTTCCTGAACATGTTCTACGGCGGCAAGATGAAGGCCATGCCCCCCAAGCTGCGCAGCGATGACAACCGCAATGTGGTGATTCGCCCGCTGGCTTATTGCCGTGAAAAGGACATCATCGAGTTTTCCGCCCTGAAAGAGTACCCGATTATTCCCTGCAACCTCTGCGGTTCCCAGAAGAACCTGCAGCGCCAGGTGATCAAGGACATGTTGCAGCAATGGGACAAGCAACAGCCGGGGCGCATTGAAAATATCTTTGCTGCGGTACAGAACATTGCTCCCTCCCAGCTGGCAGACACCCGCCTGTTCGACTTTGAAAATCTGGAGCAGGGCCAGCAGCAGGGCGGTGAGCAAGCTCACCGTCTGGATGTGGTTAACCTGTTCGCCTGATCAAAAAAACAGCAGTCTCGAGTTTGTTTACCGCTAAACATGATTCACGGCGCCGTTTCCGGTAAAATGCCGTCGCCTTATTTCGGGGCGCCCGTCTTTACGCGCCTTGAACCGTTTCCCCGGGGTTTCGCGATAATCCAGACGGCGGCGTGTTGATGCCGACCGGTTGCCGGATTTTCCCCGAACGTCCCGATTAACCAAGATTCTCTCGACCAGAAGGGTAGGAGCACCATGACCGATCGTATTCAGAAGGGTGGCCTGGAAATCGCCGCCGAACTCCATGATCTGGTAGTCAATGAGATTGCGCCGGGTACCGGCGTCGACCCGGAACACTTCTGGGCCGAGCTGGAAAGCATCCTCAATGACCTGGCCCCCAAGAACAAGGCGCTGCTGGTCAAGCGCGACGACCTGCAGAAGCAGATCGACGCCTGGCACAAGGCCCGTGCGGGGCAGGCCATCGACATGGCTGAGTACAAGCAGTTCCTGACTGATATCGGTTATCTGCTGCCCGAAGGCGAAGACTTCAACGTCACCACTGAAAACGTGGATGCCGAAATTGCCACCATCGCCGGCCCGCAGCTGGTGGTGCCGGTGAAGAACGCGCGCTTTGCCCTGAACGCGGCCAACGCCCGCTGGGGCAGCCTGTACGATGCCCTCTACGGCACCGACGTAATCTCCGACGAAGGCGGTGCCGAAAAAGGCGGCGCCTACAACCCGAAGCGCGGCGCCAAGGTGATTGCCTGGGCCCGTGACTTCCTGGACAACTATTTCCCGCTGGCCAGCGGCTCCCATAAGGACAGCACTGGTTACGCCATCGAAGACGGCAAGCTGGTTGTGTCCCTGGGTTCAGAAAAAACCGGCCTGAAAGACGAATCCCAGCTGCAGGGTTACCTGGGCGATGCCGCCGCACCCACTGGTGTGCTGGTGAAGCACAACAACCTGCACGCGGAAATCCAGTTCGACGCCAGCCACCCGATCGGGGCTGACGATGCGGCCAACATGAAAGACGTGCTGCTGGAATCCGCCATCACCACCATCCAGGATTGCGAAGATTCCGTTGCCGCCGTTGACGCGGAAGACAAGGTCGAGGTGTACCGCAACTGGGCCGGTTTGATGAAAGGCGACCTGGAAGAAAGCTTCCAGAAAGGCGGCAAGACCATGACCCGCTCCATGAACGCGGACCGTGAATACACCGCGCTGGACGGCTCTTCCCTGACTTTGCATGGTCGTTCACTGCTGTTGGTCCGTAACGTGGGTCACCTGATGACCAACCCGGCGATCCTGCATAACGGGGAAGAAACCCCGGAAGGGATCATGGATGGCATGGTGACCGTGCTGGCCGCCATGCATGACCTGAAGAACATCAACAAGCTGAGCAACAGCCGCACCGGTTCCGTCTATATCGTGAAGCCGAAAATGCACGGCCCGGAAGAAGTGGCCTTTGCGGTTGAGCTGTTCGAGCGTGTAGAAAAAGCATTAGGTTTGGCTGCTAACACCTTGAAAATTGGCATTATGGATGAAGAGCGTCGCACCACGGTGAACCTGAAGGAGTGTATCCGTCAGGCCAAGGAGCGTGTCATCTTCATCAACACCGGTTTCCTGGATCGCACCGGTGACGAAATGCACACCTCCATGGAAGCCGGCCCCATGGCACCCAAGGGTGAAATGAAAGCCCTGCCGTGGATCGGCGCCTACGAAGACTGGAACGTGGACATTGGCCTGGAATGCGGCCTGAAAGGTCACGCCCAGATCGGTAAAGGCATGTGGGCCATGCCCGACGAAATGGCGCAGATGATGGCCAACAAGGCCGGTCACCCGAAAGCCGGTGCCAACTGTGCCTGGGTACCGTCACCCACTGCAGCCACGCTGCACGTGACCCATTACCATGAAATCAACGTGGCAGAGGTTCAGGAAAAGCTGGCCAGCCGCACCCGTGCGTCCCTGGACGACATCCTCACCATCCCGTTGCTGACCCGCGAACTGACCGCCGAAGAAATCCAGCAGGAGCTGGATAACAACGCCCAGGGTATGCTGGGTTACGTGGTGCGCTGGATTGATAGTGGCGTGGGTTGCTCCAAGGTGCCGGACATCAAGGATGTGGGGCTGATGGAAGACCGCGCGACCCTGCGGATCTCCAGCCAGCACGTGGCCAACTGGCTGCACCACGGCATCTGCAGCAAAGAGCAGGTACTGGAAACCATGAAGCGCATGGCGGAAGTGGTGGATCGTCAGAACGCCAACGACCCGGACTACGTGCCCATGGCCAAGGACTTCGACGGCTCCGTTGCCTTCCAGGCGGCCTGTGAGCTGGTATTCGAAGGCTGTGCACAGCCAAGCGGCTACACCGAGCCGGTTCTGCACCGTCGTCGCCGTGAGTTGAAAGCCAAGTAAGGCTTTCGAGCACACAGAAAAAGCCCCGCTAGTCGGGGCTTTTTTGGTTGTAGGGCGGCGACTCCTAATCCCCCCCGGGCTTTCTGCGAAGCCGCTGTGGTGGCGCGATAGCCAGAGTGTCGAGGTGCGAGAAACGAGTTTCGAAAGGCAAACCCCAAACCATGGGGAAGCCCGACGATTTTCGCTGCTCGTCACTCGTCACTCGTCACTCGTCACTCGTTACTCGTTACTTGCAATCAGGTTTATCGCGCCGCCTGCGGCGCTTCTGCGTCACCGCGTGTTGCGTGGTGCTACTCCTTCTCCACCATCACCTCCAGCGGCAAAGTCATGCTTTGTTGCTGGTTTTGATAGCTTCCAATGCTCTGACGGCTTCCACTCTGTGTCACGGTGATGCTGCCCATGGGCTGCCAGCGGCCCGGCGTGACCCGCAAGGTGGTGGCGCTGTGCTGGGTGCGGGCGCTGTTGTGGCTGGCCGGTTGATCAAAGCGCTGGCTGATCTGCAGTACCACGCTGCCGTCCGGGGTTAGCTGTGGCGTTACCTGAATCCCCTGATCCAGCTGTGCGAAGGTGGTGCCGTAATAGCCACCACTGAGCGCGACCAGGGTGCCCTGGCTTACATTGGCGGGGTAACCGCTGAGGGTGCGAATCTGGTAGTGATCCTGGCGCTGTTGTTGCTGGTTCTGCTGGCCGATGCGCACCTCGCCCTGAATCACCGGTGCCCGGCCGGATTCGATTCGGCCCCGGACATTGGTATCGATGCCGCTTTGTCGGCTGCTGCTGCCTTGTTGGCGTCGCAGGTGCACGATCAGGGTTGAGGGGGTGGCTTCCAGGCCGCCGAGGACGCTTTGCAGCTCCTGCATGCTGGCGTCGGTGGTACGCACAATCAGCTTGCCGCGATAGGCGCGAACGGAGCCGCCAGCCGGCAATAATGGCTCAATGACAGGCACCAGGGCGGGAGCGTCCGGACGCTCCAGCACATGGATGCTCATATCGTCAGCCGCAGACAGGCCGGGAAGGGCAAGCATGATGACAAGCAGTGTCAGGCACAGGCGCATGGGGTCCTCGCAGAGGTCGGTGGTTGCAGGGTTCCGACTCTCTCTACAGTAGCGCTGCCCGCAGCGGCTCGCCAGTAGGGCGGTGGCGCCAAATTTTGCCAGGGGCTGGCGCTGGCGCCCACCATGCCTACAATGTGCGTCCCGTCAGTCGCTTCGCCAGTCAGGAATGCCATGTTTGCCAATAGCCGTGCGGTCAGCTCGAACCAGTCGGGTGTCCATGTTGATCTGGAAAAGGTGGTGCGCCGGCACCTCGCTTCGGTCTGGCGGGCCCCCATAGCCGACCACGATCGTAGCGCCTTTGAGCAGGCCCGGGCTTGGCGCGATGAGCAAGGGGAAGATCGCCCGCTGATGCTGGATTCCGGCTGTGGCACGGGCCGTTCTTCTGTTCTGTTGGCTCACGCGAATCCGGATGCCCTGGTGATCGGTGTGGATCAGTCGGCCAACCGGCTGGAGCGGGGTGGGCGCCGTTGGCTGCAGCCACCGGACAATCTGCTGTTTCTGCGCGCGGATTGCACCGGGTTATGGCGCCTGATGGAGCAGGCCGAGTGGCAACTTGCCCGGCATCAGATTCTATACCCGAACCCCTGGCCAAAAAGTGCCCACCTGAAACGGCGCTGGCAGGGACATCCCGTGTGGCCTTCTGTGCTGACGCTGGGCGGTGAGCTGGAATTGCGCAGCAACTGGGCGGTGTATCTTGAGGAAGTGCAGGTGGCCCTGGCAATCAGTGGGATTGATGCGGTGCTGGCGCCGTTAGCGGTAGAGGGAGAGGCCGCTACGGATTTCGAGGAAAAGTATCTGGCCAGCGGCCAGGCGATCTGGCAGTTGACCGCCAGTTTGATCGTGGATTGAAAGATTGTCGGATTACGCCCTTCGGGCTAATTCGACCTACTTGAAAGGTCAATTTTTGTAGATCGTGTTTACCTAGGGGCACAGAGAGTCCGAAGGGCGTAATCCGACACCCAAGCGGTTCACTCATCGCAAAGCGACCGATTTTGTGCCCGGCTTCAAAGCCTCAGCCAAGTAGGTCGTATTAGGCGTAGCCGTAATCCGACATTCAAAGCCTAAGCTCACGCAGCTCCGGTGATCCGCCGGCCCGTTCCCAATGCTCCTGAAACTGTTTGCCCAGCCGCGGCGCACGCGGTAGTCGGTGTCCACACAGATCCAGTCGTCCGGGGCGCGGCCAGCCGCTGGCTTCAAACAGGCCAGTGCCATCGGCAATGGCGAAGCACAGCTGGGCATCGCTGTCATCTTGCTGGGTCTGGCGGAGGATGATCCGTGAGGGCAGGCGGCGAGACAGATGAATTAGCCGGTGGCCGGTGCGCACGGCATTGTCCGCACTATCAAACAGAATGCGGATATCGACCCGGGCACTGCTCAGGGCAAGGCGCTTGATGGCGCTGCACACCTCGGCGTTGTCGGTGAGCGCATCCAGCGTGGGAACCCGCAGCCAGAGGCTGCGGCGGCTGGCGCCGATCAGCGTGGCCAGCGCGAGGCCGGCGTGATGACGTTCCGGGTGGTGCAGGGTGTCGTCGTCGCCAATGACCAGCTGCATGGGCTAGATCAGCGGCTTGAACATCTGCCGGTGGGGGATATTGGCATCCATGAAAATGCCGCCGGACACGGAGAAACCTGCGGCTTCGTAGAAGCTGGTGGCGTGGGTCTGGGCGTGCAGGAAGATCTCTTCCATGCCATTGGCTCGGGCGGTTTCTTCAGCGGCGACCAGCAGCGAGCTGCCGACACCATTGTTGCGCTGTTCGGAAAGCACACACAGGCGGCTGATCTGGCCGGTGGGCAGCAGGCGAATACAACCCACGGGCTGCTGTTCGGCGTCCAGCGCGAGAAAGTGAATGGCGGCGCTGTCTTCACCATCCCATTCCAGCTCTTCGGGAACATGCTGTTCGTTGATGAAGACCTTCTGGCGGAGGGCTCGCAGGGCGGCTTCGTGTTCGTCCCAACGGGTTTCGATAATGCTGATAGCCATAGGGGTCTCGTTATAGTGGGGCGAAGTAGCCCTGTTCAATCCATTCATGGAGCAATTCTCTTGCGGTGGGCGTCATGACGGCGTCCAGCTCGCTTTCTTGGTAGCGTCTTTTGCTGGCCAATAGCTGCACCAGCGGGCGTTGTTGTTCTGTTAGCGTGTGGCTGTCTCCGTTGAGCCAGGCCAGTTTGCCCTGCATGAGCAGGCGCACACTGCCGTGGCGAACCAGGGCCACTTTGTCATCGCGTTCGCGAATATGGTGATCATCTACCGCAAATTCAAGGCCATCCAGCCGGGGGGTGGATAGCCAGCGATAAACTGCGCGTTCGATGGCGTCAGGCTGGAGCAGGTCCAGGGCGCCGCGAATCAGTTGTTGACGGTCTGCATCGGCCAGTACGGCGGGGTCAGACGTGACATCCCGGCCCGGATCGGTGAACAGCTGGCTGTCGGATTCGGCCAGGCATTCGCCGGCGATTTCGGCCATCAGCATCTGGTAGTCCGGGGCGCGAAAGCCCACCGACCAGGTAATGCAGTCGCTGTCTTCGGCAACGCCGTGGTGGGCTACGCCGGGGGGCAGGTAGAGCACGTCGCCGGGGCCGGCGACGAACTCTTCGCGCGCGGGCATGTCGGCCAGCAGTTTCAGCTCATCGGTGGGCTGGCGGGGCGTGCTCTCGTCACAGACGTCGCCGATCTGCCAGCGACGGCGGCCGGCGGCCTGAATCAGGAAGACGTCATAACGGTCGAAGTGTGGGCCGACACTGCCCCCTTTGGCGGCATAGCTGATCATGATGTCTTCCACCCGCCAGTTGGGCAGGAAGGCAAAGTCGTCCAGCAGCAGCGAGGTTTCAGTGAGGAAGTGATCCACAGATTGGACCAGTAACGTCCAGTTTTCCTCGCCCAGGGTTTCGAAGACATCGTCAGCGAGGGGGCTTTGCAACACTGACCAGGGGCCGTTGCCGGCGCCGGTGATGATGCGTGCCTCCACGGACTCTTCCAGTGCCAGACCGGCCAGGGTGTCGGCGTCAGGCTGGTCCAGCCCATGGGCGGCGCCGGGCATGAACAGGGGCTTTTTCTGCCAATGCTCACGCAAAAACGCTGCCGGCTTCATGGGGAGAATGAAGCGCGGCAGCGTCAAGGCAGGCAGCTGGGGCGCTGAGGGCATCAGATGCTGCGGGCTTGCTGGGCGGCATTGCCCACATAGGTGGCCGGGGTCATGGCCAGCAGGATTTCCTTGGCTTCATCGGGGATCGCCAGATCATTGATGAAGGCGGTCAGGGTGTCCTGATTGATGCCGTCCTTGCCGCGGGTCAGCGCCTTGAGTTTCTCGTAGGGCTTCTCGATTCCATACCGGCGCATCACCGTCTGGATGGGTTCGGCCAGCACCTCCCAGGCGGCATCCAGGTCTTCGTCCAGGCGGGCCGGGTTTACTTCCAGTTTGCCGATGCCTTTCAGGCTGGCTTCAAAGGCAATCAGGCTGTGCGCCAGGCCCACGCCCACGTTACGCAGCACGGTGGAGTCGGTCAGGTCGCGCTGCCAGCGGGACATGGGCAGCTTGGCGGCCAGGTGATCCATGATGGCGTTGGCCAGACCCAGGTTGCCTTCGGAGTTCTCGAAGTCGATGGGGTTGACCTTGTGCGGCATGGTGGAGGAGCCCACTTCGCCTTCCACGGTGCGCTGCTTGAAGTAACCCAGGGAGATGTAGCCCCAGACGTCACGATCGAAGTCCAGCAGGATGGTGTTGAAGCGCATCAGGGCGTGGAAGTACTCGGCAATGCAGTCGTGGGGTTCGATCTGGGTGGTGAAAGGGTTGAAGGTAAGCCCCAGGCCTTCCACAAAGCGGCGTGCAAAGGCTTCCCAGTCCACGTCCGGGTAAGCGGACAGGTGGGCGTTGTAGTTGCCCACTGCACCGTTGATCTTGCCGAGCAGTTCCACCGCGGCGAACTGGTCACGCTGGCGTTGCAGGCGAGCGACCACGTTGGCCATTTCCTTGCCCACGGTGGTGGGGGAGGCGGACTGGCCATGGGTGCGCGACAGCATGGGCTGGTCGGCCTGGGCGTGGGCCTGCTTGCGGATGGCGCTGATTACCTGGTCCATTTTGGGCAGCAGCAGTTCACGGGCTTCCTTGAGCATCAGCGAGTAGGACAGGTTGTTGATGTCTTCGCTGGTGCAGGCGAAGTGTACGAACTCGCTCATGCTGGCCAGTTCGTCGTGTTCCGCCATCTGTTCCTTGATGAAATATTCCACGGCTTTGACGTCGTGGTTGGTGGTGGCTTCGATGGCCTTGATGCGCTCGGCATGCTGGACCTCGAAATCACGGGTGACGCCGCGCAGGTGCCAGGCAGCCTGGCCACTCATCAAGGGGACTTCCGGGATGTTCTTGTCATGGGCCAGCTGTTCCAGCCAGCTGACTTCCACATGGACGCGGAAGCGAATCAGGCCGTATTCACTGGTGGTGTTGCGCAGTGCATCGACTTTGCTGGCGTAACGACCGTCTACCGGTGAAATGGCAGTCAAAGAGGTAAGGCTGGACATGTCAGGCTCCCGAATATCGTCCAAGTAGGTACGTACACGTACATTCCAAAGGCGGCGCAATCATACAGCAAAATTCCGCAAACTGCGCCGCTGTTGATGACAGCTGAAAGTTGATCTATTTATAGCTTTAACAGTCGCTTATAAGACACTGATATCAATGGACTCAATGAGCGAAAGGAGGCGCTTTCGATGGAACAGAAGGTGCCAGCGACGCCCGCCCAGCTGGTGCCAAAGGAAGGCGGCGCGCACCCCGGCCAGAAACAGGGCGCGGATGCGTGCGGCCTTGTCGTCGTCCTGCAGATGGGCTGGGTCGCCCTTGACTTGAATGCGAAATCGAAAGGTGCCCAGGGTATC
>NZ_LWEZ01000601.1:0-733 GCF_001634945.1 Alcanivorax sp. HI0044 | reverse complement strand
CAGCGGTGCCCATTGGCTGGCGGGTCAGGGTACAAACTTTGTGCCTTACCCGAATAACCAGCAGGCACTGCGCGCGGTGATGATTGGCGAGGTAGATGCCCTGGTCTCCGATGCGCCTGTGATGCGTTATATGTTGCGCGAGCGTGGCACCACCAATGCGTTGGTGTTGCCATCGCTGGTTCGCGAAGAAAGTTATGCCTTTGCCATGGCTAATGGCAGCCCCCTGCGTGAGCGGCTGGATCAGGCCATGCTGGAAATTCTCCCGACCCAGGAGTGGCGCACAGTGGTGAATCGCTATCTGGGCGCGGAAGAATAACGGTGGGTTTTGGTTGGGGGGCTGATTGAATGGGAGATTGCGTTCGCTGGTGTCGGGTTACGCCGCTTTATTGTAAACGCTGTGCTTCGTGTAGGTCGGATTAGCCGCGTAGCGGCGTAATCCGACATCCTGGCGCCTGGGCGTTTATCTAACTGTCGCTCCCGGCAAACAACGCCGCCAGGCTCTCCAGTTCTTCTTCCAGATTCCAGTGCATTTCCCGCGCGGTCACATGCAAAAGCACTAACGCATTGATCGGCGCATCGGACTCACCGCGCTGGCGCAGCCTCCCGGTAAAACAACGGTTCAGTTCATTGAGTGCATCGTAGCGCGCATTCAGGCCGTCCAGGGAAATGCTCTGTTCCGGTTGTTGGCGGTTGCGGATGTAGCGTTGCAGCAGGTACAGGCTGGCGGTGCGTA
>NZ_LWEZ01000600.1:0-951 GCF_001634945.1 Alcanivorax sp. HI0044 | reverse complement strand
ACACCCTGGCGGACGACGCGGGGCAGCGGCTGGTGGTGGATATCGGGGGCGGCTCCACCGAGCTGATCATCGGGGAGCGATTTGAATCCACGGAAACCGAATCGCTGCATATGGGCTGTGTCAGCTTTGCCCAGCGCTTTTTCCCCAATGGCGAGATCACCGAAAAAGCCTTTGACCGGGCGGTGACGGCGGCACGCCAGGAGGTGCTGTCGATTCATGCCAATTACCGGCGCCTGGGCTGGCAGCAGGCGGTGGGCGCCTCCGGCACGATCAAGGCGATCAGTCAGGTCTGTGTGGACAACGGTTGGTCGGAATTCGGTATCACCATGGAGGGCATGAAAAAAGCCCGTAAGCGGGTGATCAAGGCGGGTGCCGTGGACAAGCTGGATCTGAAAGGCTTGCGTGAAGACCGCCAGCCGATTTTCGCTTCCGGGCTGGCCATTCTGTACGGCATTTTCGAGCAGCTGGACATCCAGCAGATGGATGTCTCCAGTGGCGCGCTGCGGGAAGGGTTGCTGTATGACCTGCTGGGGCGTTTCGGCCACGAGGATGTGCGTGACCGCAGTATTCAGGCGCTGATGAACCGTCACCATGTGGAAAGCAGCCAGGCCGAACGGGTCTGCGCCACGGCGCAGGCGCTGTATGGGCAGGTGGCCAGTGATTGGCAGATTGAAGGTAATGAGGCGGCCGACACGCTGCGCTGGGGAGGGCTGCTCCACGAGGTCGGGCTGGCGGTGTCGCACAGTCAGTTCCACAAGCATGGCGCTTATCTGGTGACCAATTCCGACCTGCCGGGTTTTTCCCGTCAGGAACAGCAGATGGTGGCGCTGATGGTGCGTGGTCACCGTCGCAAGGTGCCGTTGGCGGCGCTGGCGGAATTGCCGGACGATGAGCAGACCGGATTGTTGCGGTTGTGTCTTGTGTTGCGTTTGGCGGTGCGTTTGCACCATG
>NZ_LWEZ01000599.1:0-724 GCF_001634945.1 Alcanivorax sp. HI0044 | reverse complement strand
ACAGCTGCAACAGCGCCTCAAGCCCCGCTTGAAACTGCCCCGCTGCGGCGGCCTGCAAGCCGTAGGCATATAGATCTTCCGGCGTGGGCTTGTCGGCAATACGGGCAGACAGCTCCGTCAGACTCTCCCCGGCCCCTTCCAGCTTCTCCAGCAACGCGAAACGTGCCCGGAACGGGCGTAACGGTTCCGCATCTTCTGTCACTTGCGCCAGCACCGACTGGGCATCATCCAGGCGCCCTTCTCCCAGCAGCAATTCCACCAGCAGGGCACGAATGGCATGCTTGTCCGGGCTCTGTTCCAGAGTCTGCCGTAACGCGCCTTCCGCCTGCTCCGTGTGGCCCGCCTCAATGGCCATGCGCACCTGCTCGATGAACCCTTCTTCCTGCTGTTGCTGTGCCGCTTCCGGATCAACCACCGGGGCCAACCACTGGCGCAACGCGCCTTCGGTCTGTGCCCCATCCAGCTCGCTGACCAGCTGCCCCTGATACACCAGTTTCAGGCTGGGCAGACTGCGCACACCAAACTGGCTGGCCAGCATTTGCTGTTCATCTGCATTCACCTTCGCCAGCAGCACCTTGCCCTGGTATTCATTGACCAGCCGCTCCAGTATCGGCGCCATCTGCTGACAGGGCTGGCACCAGCTGGCCCAGAAATCCACGATCACCGGGATCTGTTGGGATTGTTCAAGGATTTGCTGAATATTCTGCTCTGTGGCTTCAATGAT
>NZ_LWEZ01000598.1:0-770 GCF_001634945.1 Alcanivorax sp. HI0044 | reverse complement strand
AACACCATGGTCAACGTGTCCACGCTCTACACCCATTACATGGAAGAATACTGGAGCAACCCGACCACCTTCGATCCAGAACGCTTCAGCGACGAACGCGCCGAACACAAGAAGCACTTTTACCAGTGGGTTCCCTTCGGCGGCGGCCACCACAAATGCCTGGGCCTGAACTTTGCCGAACTGCAGACCAAGACATTCCTGTTCCAGTTCCTGAGACGTTACCGCGTCAGCGTCAAACCCGGCTACGAACTGCCTACCCAGCAGGTCCCGCTGATCATGCCGAAGGATGGATTGCCGGTGGTACTGGAGAAGCGATAAAACAGTTTCGAGTGACGAGAAGCGAGTTTCGAAAATCCGAACCTATTTTGCTCTTCGCTTCTCGCTTCTCGCTTCTCGCTTCTCGCTTCTCGCTTCTCGCTTCTCGTAACTTTAGATTTAAGATTGCTGAAACAAATGCACATCCCGCTGCGGGAACGGAATGGTGATGCCCGCCTTGTCAAAGGCGTATTTCACCTGCTCGAACAAACCGAAATACACCGGCCAGTAATCCTCCGAATTCACCCACACCCGCGTCAGCATATTGATGCTGCTATCGGCGTGGGCAGAGACAAAAATATTCGGGTCGAACTTGTCACCGCTGAGGATACGGTCGTCATTATCAATGACCGTCTGAATCGCGGCCCGGGCCTGCTCGATGCTGTCGCCGTAACTGATACCAAATTCGATATCCACCCGCCGCTGCGGCTCCACAAAAATATTCTTGATGCAGC
>NZ_LWEZ01000597.1:0-898 GCF_001634945.1 Alcanivorax sp. HI0044 | reverse complement strand
ACGTCCTGCTGGCGAAAATGGCGGTAGCCCGCAGCGGGGCCATCGTTGCTGGAGCAGCCGGTCAGCAAGGCAAGGCTGGAACCGGCGGCAAGCATGGCGCTGCCGGCAGCGCTCAGCTTGAGAAAGCTGCGGCGGTTAATTCCCTGGTCCATAGCGCACTCTTCTTTTTTTGAGTTGAAAGTAGCAAGTTGAAAGTTACAACGCGGTTGAGGTTGTTGAGTCTTGTAATGTCTGGCCCGCGATTAACGGTAATGGCGCGGGTGTGGTCGTCCCAGGACAAAGACCTTTCCCGCGCTTTTAAACTTTATACTTTGAACTTGAAACTGATCATTTCAGCATGAATTTGTCGATCATCTTGTGCATGCCACGGCCATAAGGCGGCAGGATAAACTTGGTGGCGTTGAACTTGCCCTTCTTGTAGATGCCCTTGGCCTTGGAGAAGGTCTTGAAGCCTTCCGGGCCGTGGTAGGCACCCATGCCGGATGGGCCGATGCCACCGAAGGGAATGTCGTCCACGCCCACGTGGGAGATGGTGTCGTTCAGGCAGACGCCGCCGGAGTGAGTGCTCTTGAGGACGTGGTCGCCGTTGGCCTGGTTCCAGTCGAAGTAGTACAGGGCCAGCGGACGGGGGCGCTCGTTCACGTAATCGATGGCGTCGTCCAGGGTTTTGTAAGGCACCACGATCATCAGCGGGCCGAAGATTTCGTCATGGCTGATCTGCATATCGTCGGTGGCATTGAGCACCATGGTGTGGGGCAGTTTCTGGCTGCCGCTGAAGTCTTCATTGGCCGGGTTGATCTCAATCACCTCGGCGCCCTTCTCGCGGGCTTCGCTGACGTAGCCTTGCAGCCGTTTGAGCTGGCGCTCGTTAACGATGGCCGTGTAGTCCGGGTTGTTC
>NZ_LWEZ01000596.1:0-620 GCF_001634945.1 Alcanivorax sp. HI0044 | reverse complement strand
TTGATACCAATGTAGTGGTTGAGCTGGTTCCGGGAGTGGAAAGTTTTCAGGTCTTGTACGGCATTGACACCAATAGCGATGGAGCCTTGGGGGTGTCGCGTTATGTGACGCAAGACCAAGTGCCGGCAGATACTCCCGTTGTGGCGGTGAAAATAGGGTTGCTGCTGTCCCGGGCAAATGATGCATTGCCTGAAAGTGATGGGACCAGGGAGTTTCATATTCTGGGTGAGACCTTGACAGAGCCAGCGGATCGCGCAATGAGAAAGGCACTTAGCACCACGGTGCGGTTGAGAAATTATGATTGGGATGCAATTTGATATGACGAAGGTGGAGCAATGAACAAGCAAACGGGTGCTGCACTTCTGGTGGCCTTGCTCATTCTGGTGGCGATATCTTTGCTGGGTATCTCGGCCATGAAAACCAGTATGTTTTCCTCCAGGGTATCAACCGGTATGCAGGCCGATGCCATGGTGTTCGAAGGCGCAGAGAGTGCCATTGTTGAGGCGTATGAAGAACTTGATGGCATGAGCACGATTAATCTCTCCAACTTTTTGGGCGGGGACGTTATGACCCGGTGTGTGGTGTCTGACAACCCTCGCAAGGATGGATTGTGTGCGGGT
>NZ_LWEZ01000595.1:0-861 GCF_001634945.1 Alcanivorax sp. HI0044 | reverse complement strand
GCACCGATGGCATTGAAGTCATTCACCCGCAAATCGGCCACGCCCCGGAAAGTTTTCAGGCGTGAGGTATCATCGTCCTGGCGAAACACCTGGACGGCGTCCCGATCGGTGACCAGCACCCACTCCCCCTCTTCGGCCAGCACCGGCACCGCGACCAGTGATAACACCAGCAGGATTGTCAGTTTTTTTATCATCATCATCCTGACCAATATGGCGCACGACCTTCCCGGTATTGCGCTATCTTTACCGCTCTGTCTTTATTGTTTTTCTACAGGCACTCTTCGCTGTACTGGAACTATCTCGCTGCGCCAAGATATTAAACAGCCTGTTTAAGCGGCTACTTTATAACCAAGAGAGTAACGATTGTATCCCGGCAAACAGGCAGTTCGTGATCAAGACCACACAAATAATGGCATTTTGCCATGGCCGCCAAGCAGCGAGCCTATAAATAGGGCTCCATCATATGAGCCAGTGCATTGCGCACCCGCCGCCAAGGCGCCATTTGTCGAAAGCCGGCCTGATCCAGCCGCTGTGACAGCGCGATCCGCTCATCCAGCGCGTCATCAATCTGCTCCGCCAGCTCCTCCCCATAACATTCCAGATCAAACTCGAAGTTCAATCTCAGACTGCGGGCATCCCAGTTCCCGGACCCCAACATGACCCAGTGCTGATCCACCGTCATCACCTTGCTGTGGTCAAAAGGCGGTGGCGACAGGTACAACTCAGCCCCCTCCGATACCAGCCAGTGCAAGGCATGCAGACTGGCCCAATGAACCAGCCGCAGGTTGTTTTTGCGAGGAATCACAATTTGTACCCGCACCCCTTTCAGCAACGCCAGTTGCAATGTCGCCAGCAAGGTCA
>NZ_LWEZ01000594.1:0-912 GCF_001634945.1 Alcanivorax sp. HI0044 | reverse complement strand
TCCGGGAAGACCGTCTCGCTCTATACCGGGGTGAATATCCTGAACACCCCAGAGCGCAATATTTCTACGGCGGAAGACCCGGTAGAAATCAACCTGGAAGGCGTTAACCAGGTGAACGTCAACCCCAAACAGGGGATGGAGTTCTCCTCTGCCCTTCGCGCTTTCCTGCGCCAGGATCCAGATGTAATTCTGGTAGGTGAGATCCGGGATCTGGAAACAGCGAATATTGCCGTCAAAGCGGCGCAAACCGGGCACTTGGTGCTTTCCACCCTGCATACCAACAGTGCACCGGAAACCCTGACACGCCTACGCAATATGGGGGTACCCTCGTTCAATATTGCCACATCGGTCATTCTGATTATTGCCCAGCGGCTCGCACGGCGACTTTGTGAGCACTGCAAAACAGCTGTGGAAATACCGAAACAATCTCTGCTTGAGATAGGTTTCACGGAAGACGACATCACAACCGGGTTTACTGTTTACGGGCCGCAAGGCTGTGAAAAATGCAAAAACGGGTACAAGGGGCGCGTGGGGGTCTATGAGGTGGTCAAAATCACCGATGGCATTGCCCGCATCATTATGGAAGAAGGGAACTCCATTGAAATTGCCGACCAGTGCCGAAAAGAAGGCTTCAACGACCTTCACCGTTCCGGCTTGATGAAGGCAATACAGGGCGTTACCAGCCTTGAAGAAGTCAACCGTGTGACTAGCGGACACTAAATTATGGCGACAAAAGCAGCAGCACAACAAAAAACCGCAACCTTCGTTTATGAAGGCATAGATCGCAAGGGAACCCGCGTAAAAGGGGAAACCAGCGGCAAAGGGCCCGCCTTGGTGCGCGCCGAACTGCGCAAACAAGGCATCAATGCCAAAAAGGTAGTAAAGAAGCGGGAAATCCAGCTGGGCGGGAAA
>NZ_LWEZ01000593.1:0-938 GCF_001634945.1 Alcanivorax sp. HI0044 | reverse complement strand
GAGAAAGGGGAACTTTGTGAATAAGTCAGAGTTGATTGATGCGATTGCCGCTAGCGCGGATATTTCCAAAGCCGACGCAGGTCGTGCTCTGGATTCTACTTTGGAAGCGGTAACTGGTGCCCTGAAAAAAGGTGACAGCGTTTCTCTGGTAGGTTTTGGTACTTTTGCAGTGAAGCGTCGTGAAGCCCGCGATGGCCGTAACCCGCAAACTGGCCAGACCATCAAGATCGCCGCTGCCAACGTACCGGGCTTCAAAGCCGGTAAGGCACTGAAAGACGCGGTGAACTAAACTGTTTGCAGGAGCGGTAGTTCAGCTGGTTAGAATACCGGCCTGTCACGCCGGGGGTCGCGGGTTCGAGTCCCGTCCGCTCCGCCAGTTTGAGAAAGCGTACTCGTAAGGGGTACGCTTTTTTGCATTTAAGGGAACCTGCAGTCATCCGCCGGTTCTGAATAATAAGATCGAATTTCGAGAGTATCCCTACGGAGTAATTTCATGCAGGAGTTCAGACGGTTTGTCCGCGGTCCCGTGGGCAAGGTCCTGCTTGCCGCAATCATTCTTCCTTTCGTGATTTCCGGCTTTTACGGCTACTTTGTCGGTGGAAGCACAGGCGACGTGGTAGCTGAAGTGGAAGGCAGCAAGATCACACGTAGTGTTGTGAACCAGCGGGTAGAGCGGGTTCGTAACATGCTTCGCGAGCAAAGTCCGAACATGAATCCTGCATTGCTGGATTCATTTGTGCGTCCGGAAATGGTGCTGGATGGCATCGTCAACGAGCAATTGATTCTGGCCGCAGCGGAACAATCCAGCATGGTGTTCAGTGAACAACAGGTTGCTGCCGATATTTACAAGGTGCCGTTGTTCCAGGAAGACGGCAAGTTTTCCGAACAGCGGTTCGAGCGTGAACTGCGCGCCCGCGGGATGAACCCGCAGAGTTACA
>NZ_LWEZ01000592.1:0-610 GCF_001634945.1 Alcanivorax sp. HI0044 | reverse complement strand
ATTGGGGCCGTTACCGTTGCGGTGGTGTTGCTGGGTGCACTGTTTTTTCAGCGTAGCCGGGCGATGCTGGCCCAGGTAAAAGACAGTGAAATTCGCTTTCGGCTGGCGATGAAGCATTCCTCCATCGGCATGGCGTTGCTGAGCCCCAAGGGGGAGTGGCAGGCGGTGAATCATGCCTTGTGTGACTTGGCAGGCTACGACGAAGCGGGGCTGCTGAGCACCTCCTTTCAGGATATTTCCCACCCGGATGATCTGCTCAAGAGCCGGGGGATGCTGGCGGACCTGTTGGCCGGAGACATCACCGGATACTCACTGGAACAGCGCTTTATCACCCGTCGTGGCGATGATCTCTGGGTGCGCCTGTCGGTATCGGCGGTGCGTGTCGAGGGGCAGGTCAGTTATTTGATTGCCCAGGTAGAAAATATCCATGCTGCCAGGCTGTCGGAACAGGCGCTGCAGGAGAGCCGCCAGCGCCTGCAAATGGCCCTGGAAGTGGGTGGCGTGGGTATCTGGCAATACAGCCCGCAGAGCGGTGTGTTGTTCTGGGATGAACGCATGTACGAGCTGTACGGGGTGCAGCCCGGCGCGCCCGGCGATGGCACCTTGCAGA
>NZ_LWEZ01000591.1:0-9444 GCF_001634945.1 Alcanivorax sp. HI0044 | reverse complement strand
TCATGATCATGTTCGTCGTGGTCATGGTCCCCGTCTTCTGCGTGTTCTTCGTGTGCACCGGCGAGGCCGGCCCAGGCCAGTGCGCCGGGGGTGAAGTTGAGGGACAGCGGGGTTTCTATGCTGCCTTCCTCCAAATGCACGACAACGATGGACTGGTTGCCGGCATCGGACAGGAAGGCATGGGCGGGTTCGCCGGCCACGGTCATGGCGACACGGCTGCCGTGACCACTGGCCGGAGGCGCGGCGGTTGCCGGATCAATGGCGTTTTCCACGTGGGCATGTTCGCTCCAGTCGGCGGTGTCGAAAATGCGCAGGTCGCCGGCGTCATCCAGTAGCACCAGGTGCTCGCCATGGGGGGCCAGGCTGTGGCTGTCCAGAGAGACGGCAGCGCCTTCTTTCCAGTCCAGTTCCTGCACGTCGCCATCATCCGGGGGGATGATCAGGATGCGATCACCAGCATAGCCAACGAAGTGTGGCATTTCGTGGTGGCTGTCGAAGCTGCCTACTCGCTCACTGCCGGTCAGTCCCAGGGCGGCGTTGTTCACGTGCTGGGCGGTGAAGTTTTCTCCGTCCTGGTGAACGATGAGCACGCCGTCGCTGCAACCGAACACGGAGTAATCTTCATTGGACCCGGCGCCATGAAGACCTGGGCAGTCCAGGCTGACGGTGCCTTCCTGGTGGTAGTGATCGTTGTGCTGATGATAGATGTCGACTTTTTCCGGCAGGCCGCTGGCGGCGGTGCGGAAGGTGGCGAGCAGTACATCGCCACGGGGTTCGGCGACACCGTGATGGGCGCTGGCCAGGGTCTGGCTGGCGACGCTGCTGGCAGTTTCCAGTGAATCATCGGTGAGAAGCTCAACCTCGGCCATGATGGCATTGCCGGCGTCACCATCATAGAACAGGGCTGCTTGCTCGCCATGGACGCGGTAGTGGGTGGGGGCCGGGCCGTTCAAAGTGCCAGTGAGGGACGGGCTGACTTCGTCCACGTGGTCGTCGTGTTGATAGAGCCCGCCATCGATGATCTGTACTTGGTTGGCGTCCCGTTGCGGGGCGAGCACGAAGCGCTTGCCTGGGCTGGTGTAGAGCGCACTGGGAGCATTATCCAGAGCCAGGTTGCCGGGCAGCAGGGCGCTCTCTTCCAGGTCATAGACGTAGAGCTGGTCGCCGGCGCCATCCCGTGAGGCGATAACCAGGCGGCCGGGGTGGGCTTCGTGGGCATGGTCGTGTTCGTCTTCTGCGCTTCCCAGAGAACTGGTGCCGGTTTCGTTACAACCGGCCATGGTGAAGGCGGCAAGCAGAGACAGGGGCAGGGCTGCGTTTTGTTTCAGGTTTTTCATCATGCGTTGCATGGTGTTCTCCATATTCGTGTTGTTGTGCCCGGCGGAGTAAAGGCGCCGGTACAAATGCCGTTAACGTTGCGGCTTATCAAAATTCAATGCGGGTACCCACGGTGACATTGCGACCTGGCTCCGGCACGGTGCTGGCGAGGAAGGAAGAGTGGTTGAATACCTCTTCGCCCAGCAGGTTGTTACCGCGCACATAGAAGGTGTAGCGCTGGTCGCCACGTAGCCGGTAGCTGAGGGTCGCGTTGACCATGTCGTAGGACGGGGTGGTTTCCTCAAAGCCTGAGATCTGGTCCTGGGCGAAGCTGCGGTAGAACTCCAGTTCGCCGTCGAAGTTGCCCAGGTAGCTGTTGAGGCGAGTGCCCAGCCGCTTGGCGGGAATGCGGGGCAGATAGCCGCCATCATCGAAGGTGGCGCGCACCGTATCACCAAAGACCGTGATGCCCACCGGGTCGATACCGTAGTAGCTCACCGAGGCTTCGGCACCGGTGAAGGTGGCGTCACGCTGGCTGTACTTGATCAGACGGAAGTCTTCGATCTGGTCGAGGGTGCGGGCATAGATGTAATTGTTGATGCGGTTTTCGAAAATGCCCAGATCAAACAACCAGTCGCCCTGGGTCTTGCGCAGGTTCAGGTTGGCGTTGAGGCTGACTTCGTCATCCAGATCGCGCTGCCCACCACCGCAGTCGCTGAGCAAGCCGCATTCGTAGGTATTGGTGGCCAGGTGGACGCCTTCTGCATAGAGCTCCTGGGCGCTGGGTGCGCGGCCAGAGTGGCCCACGGACAGCACCAGTTCATAACCGGGCACAAAGGCCCAGTTGGCTGCGCCCGAGAAAGACGCGTTGTCGGCGGTGACTTTGGCAAGCGGCTGGCCGTTGCGTTGGTCCGGTGTCTGCGTCAGGTGCTCTTGGCGGGCCCCCAATTCGAAGGACCATTGCTCGTTGAGGACATATTCTTCTACCGCAAAGACGGCAATGGATTCGGTTTCTGTCTTCGGGACGAAGGCTTCGCCACCCAATGAGCTGAAGTCGAACTGGGTGTACTGCAGGCCCACCACGCCGCGCCAGTTCCCCAGCGGTTTATGTTCCACTTCCAGCCGCGCATCGCCGCCCTTGTTGGTGAAGGTGCTGCCGATGGCGCCTTCCTCAATCTCGTGGTGGCGATAATCGGTGTGATTGCCACGGAAGCGAATGGCGGTGACCCCGGCGAACGGTTCGCGGTATTCGCCGCGGGCATCTACCCGGCGGCTGGCCAGGTCCACATAGGGGACGATCTCGCCATGGTCGTGGTCGTGATTATGGCCGCCGGTGGGGCAATCCAGGCTGGTGCCGCTGGACTGGCACTCCTCGAATTCGTGGCTGTGACCGGGCAGGCCATAGTTGTCGCGACGATAGCTGTAGGCCATGCCGAAGTAGCCCTGATCACCGATCCAGGAGGCGCCAATGCTGCCGTTGTCGCTTTCCGCATAGGTGCCGGGCACGGTGAGTTCTTCGAAGCCATTCACTTCGTAGTCGTCCGCATCGCGGCGGCTGCCTTCCACCCGGAACACCAGATTGTCGGTGGCGGAGAAGGTGAGGCCGGCGGCAGTGGCGTTCTCATCGGCCACGGTATTGGCCCGGGCTGCCACGAAACCTTCCACCTCTTCGCGGGGGCGCTGGGTGGGGATGCGGGTGTCGAGCACGTTGACAACACCGCCGCTGGCACCGCTGCCATAGAGCAGGGTGGACGGTCCGCGCAGGACTTCGATCTGGCGCGCCAGCAGGGGGTCCACTGTGACCGCGTGATCCGGGGAAATACTGGAGGCATCCAGGACCTGGGAGCCATCGTTAAGCACCCCCACACGAGGACCGCCCTGGCCGCGAATGACTGGCCGGCTGGCGCCGCCACCAAAGGTGTCACTGTGGACACCGGGTTGGTCTTTCAGGGTTTCCCCAAGGGTGTTCTGGCTCTTCTGGGTGAGGGTTTGCTGATCCATCACCGAATAGGGCGTGCTGGGGCTGTCACTGCCCAGCGGCAGGGCGGACACGTCCACTTGTTTTAGCTCGTGAGCCTGGTCTGCGGCTGCGCTGTTGTTTTCAGCGTCGGCCAATACTGCCGTGGGCGCCAACAGGGCCACGGCGACGCACCCGGTCAGGGTCTGGCGTCGAAATATCATAACTACCTCTGTCTCTAGCGTTCATGCAGGGCATGAATGAGGGCACGAGTAAAAGGGCGCAGCCGAAAAGAAAGCGGCTGGCCGGACTCGTGCCGGAAACACGTTTGTTGCTGATCGCAGGCAGGCGCAGCAGGCCCGGCTCTCATGGAGAGGGGGCAAAAGGCGATGCGCCAGTATGATCAGTGATCAGTAACGGGAGTCAGGCAGAGACAGGGGGGCCGCGGGGCGGGTAGGGATTGCGCTTGCTGCGGAGCACCACGGTGGTGGCGGGCGCGAGCGGAACGGGTTCGGTGCGTTTTGTGACCGGAGTACTGTAATCGCTGGGCAGTGCCAGCATGCCATGGCCGTGGGTACACACCTGGCAATCAGCGGAAGCCAGCAGCTCCTTGGCGGGGCTGTGTTGGCCTGCGTCGATGTGGGCCGGGGCGTGCCATGCCAGCAGCAGCTGGGCACAGAACAGGCCGAGTACCAGAGACAGTGACAGGCCGCGATGGTAGCGGTTCAGCATGGCGGGGATCATGGTGATGTCCCCCCGCTGTGTTCACCGCATGACGGTGTGCATTGGTGCTGTTCCGGGTCGGGTTCGGTGCCGGGCACATAGTCAAAACCGCCCGGGTGCCAGGGGTGACACTTGCACAGTCGCTTCGCCGCCAGTGCGCTGCCGCGCAGGCTGCCATGGGCAACTACCGCCTGCCGGGCGTATTCCGAGCAGGTGGGGTAGAAGCGGCATTGATTGCCTATCCAGGGGCTCAGCACCTTCTGGTACAGCCAGATGGCGCCAAGCAGAAGCGATTTCACGTGACCCGTTCTGCCTGTCGCAAGTTGTAAAAAATGCATGATATAGCCATCGCGTGGGGAGATACCAGTGCTGTTCCATGGTCCTAACAGCCACCGTGATAAGAAAGTGTTGCGATTTCATGATGATGCAACGCTAAAGCAGCCTCAGGGCAACAAGGAGAGACCATGAGCAAAGTGACAGGATGGACCCGCCCGGTACGCGTATCAGCATTGGCCGTGACCTTGATGTTATCCGCCGGTTCCATGGCGGCAGACTGGGAAACCGTGAATGAAGGCAAGGCCCGCACGGACATCAATACCTACGATAAAGCCATGAAAGACAGCCCGGTGAAAGCGTTCCGGGGTGTCACCGAAGTGCAAGCGCCGGTACTGAGTGTACTGGCGGTGATGGCGGATAGCAGTGCCTGCGCGGACTGGTTGTATCAGTGCCAGTCACTGGAGTTACGCGATAACGACCAGGCCTATATCCGTTTCAAGGGCATCTGGCCGGCCAAGGATCGTGATGCCCTGATCCAAACCCAGACCACCCAGAATGAGGAAACCGGTGCCATTACCCTGGCCTCCCATGCCGTGGATGGCGAGCCGGAGCACGAGGGTTATGTGCGGGTTGCGGCGCTGGAAGATCAGTTTGTGCTGACGCCGCTGGATAACGGTTGGACACGCATCGAATTCGAAACCTTTATCGATCCGGGCGGCAATGTGTCCTCGGTGGCAAACGTGATTTCCCACAAGGCGCCCCAGGAAACCCTGCAGGGGCTACGTGAGATGGCCAGCAACGAGACCTACCAGAATGCTAAGCTGGACCAGGCCCTGAAGCGTTACCCGGAATTGAAAGGCATGGATCTGCCGCAGAGCCATCAGCCAGAGTGAGAAAAATATCCGCCTTGAATTGCCCTCGGCAACGCCGGTAATTGGGGCCAATCCCCCGGCTGGCGGTTGCTTCCCTGTGCGCGGGCAGCATACTGCGGCCAGCGTTTTGGATGTTGTATTCCTGTTGAAAACAAGAGTAAGGAGAAGACCATTGCGAGCGATGTTTGTGGCATTGTTGTTGGCCCCTCTGGTGCTGGTGAATCCGGCCTGGGCGGCAAACTGGAAAACCAATCATGAGGGTGAGGCCCGGGGCGATGTGACCACGTATGTGCGCGATGTTTCCAATAGCCCGGTAAAAGCCTTCAAGGGCATTGTCGAAGTGAAGGCATCCGCCACCTCGGTGTTGGCGGTGATTACCGCCGTGGACACCTTCCCGGAGTGGATCTTCCAGAACCAGGGCGCCAAGCGGCTGTCGGTGGAAAGCCGTGAAGAAATTCACATGCGCTTTCACGGTATCTGGCCGGTGTCGGATCGGGATGTGGTGCTGGCCAATACGCTGAGCCAGAACCAGGACACCGGCTCGATCACCCTGCACAGCGTGAATGCCGAAGGCGTGCTGGGAAAGCAGGATGGCTTCGTACGTATTCCCGCGCTGGATAACCAGTTCATCATTACTCCCATGGACGATGGTTGGGTGCGGGTGCAGTTTGAAACCTTCGTGGATCCGGGCGGCAGCGTGCCGGTGTGGCTGGCGAATCTGGTGGCGACCAAGGCGCCACTGGAAACCCTGCAGGGGTTGACGGTCCAGCTGGAAAAGCCGCGCTTTGCCAGTGCCACCCGGAAAGATTTGCCGCCACTGCCGGGGATGGACAAACTGTCACTGGAAGACTGATTCCCCCGGTCTCTGCCCGGGGGCGTTCATAAGCGTGGCGCACCCGGGTAATCCGCCCGGGCAAGGATGCGAGGGCGAGCCATGGTGCTGGCACGGTTTCAGCAATGGTATACCCAGTTACGTTCCAGCATGTGGTTGCTGCCGGCCTGCTTTCTGGTCGGGGCGTCGCTGCTGGCCTTTATCCTGACGGCCATCCCCGGTGAGCTTCCGGATGCCAGCGAACACTGGTGGGCCTACCTGCTGGCGGTGAATCCGGAAGGCGCCAGTGCGGTGTTGACCACCATCGCCGGTTCCATGATTACCGTGGCCGGCGTGACCTTCTCTATCACCATGCTGGTGTTGGCCCAGGCGGCCAGCCAGTATTCTCCCCGCCTGTTACGCGATTACATGGCCGATCGCATCAATCAATTGACGCTGGCCGTGATTGTCGGTGTGTTCGCCTACTGTTTGCTGGTGCTGCGCAGCCTGCCTGCGGATTCGCTGTTGTTGGGGCATGGCCTTGCCGTGATGGTGGCGTTGCTGGGGGCTTTCGTGGGCCTGGCGCTGCTGATCTATTTTATTCACCACATTGCCAGTTCGATCCAGGTATCCCAGGTGGTGGCGAAAATCACCGAAGACACCCAGGCCGCGATCGCCCAGCGCTACGATCAGGCGTTCGGGCGTGTCGCCGAGAACCCGGCGGCGTTGCGGGCCGAGGCGGTGATGCCGGAGATGGATGGCGACGCTTCAGGCCATAAACCGGCAGGCCACACGCTGGCGGCCCCGCTCACCGGGTTTGTGCAGCAGGTGTACCTGAACGGCCTGGTCAAGGAAGCCGATGCCCAGGGGCAGGTGGTTACCATGCGTGTGGCGGTGGGCGAGTTTGTGGTCCAGGGGCAGCCATTGCTGTACCTGCATGGGCCGGGCTGGGACGAAGAGCGCTGTGCGGCCTTGTTGCGTTGCTATGTGATCAACCGCCATCGCACCATCGAGCAAGACCCGGCTTTCGGTATTCGGCAGCTGGTGGATATCGCCATCAAGGCGCTGTCGCCGGGGATTAACGATTCCACCACCGCTGAGCAGTGTGTGCTGTATCTGGGCGCGGTGATTGCCGACCTGTCCGGGCGACATATGCCGGAACCGTTTCGGCGAGTGAACGGGCAGCTGCGGCTGCAATGCCAGCAGCGAGACTTTGCCGACTATGTGGACGCCGCATTTGCGCAGATCGCCCGCAATGCCCGGGGCAATCTTGCGGTGCTGGCCACGCTGGGGAGTTCGCTGGCGATGCTGGAACGTACCGTGCCGGCAGAGCGGCTGGGGCCGATACAGCAGCAGCGACGCCACTGGGCTATGCAGGTGCGTGAGAGCCTGTCGCGGGAGGACCGGCTGACCCTGAAGATGTGAAAGGGGCGGGCTCAATAGGTCGGCTTGAGTGCGCGCCATATTCATGGGATGATTTCCTTAAATTCATAGGATGACCATATGAATAAAGCAAAATTACCCCGTCTTTCTCTGGTGGACAGCGCCGTGGCTGAGTTGCGCAGCGCCGTGGCGCGCGGTGAATGGCCGGTGGGTGAACGTATCCCCACCGAGCCCCGGCTTAGCGAGCAATTCGGTGTGGGCCGCAACACGGTGCGTGAAGCCGTGCGGGTACTGGTCCATGCGGGGCTGCTGGAAACCCGGCAGGGCGACGGCACCTATGTGCGTGCCCGGCTGGACCCCGCCGAAGCATTACGGCGGGTGGAGCGCAGCACCCTGCGCGACCAACTGGAAATGCGGGTGGCGCTGGAGGCAGAAGCCGCCCGGCTGGCGGCCCAGCGCCGTGATGGTGCGGATCTGGACGCCATGCGTATGGCGCTGGCAACTCGCGGCGCGGCGGGGCAGAACCTGCCCCTGCGCATTCAGCATGACCGTGATTTTCACCAGGCGATGATTGCGGCGGCCCACAATCGCGCGCTGGCGGAACTGTACCGTTATTTCAGTGAAGCGGTGTCTCGCACCATTGCGCGCACGGAATACGATGACTCCCTGCCGGAGCCCGGCCAGCAAGACCATGAAACCCTGCTGGCGGCTCTGGAGCGGGGCGATGCGGATGCCGCCGAGCGTCAGGTTCGGGCCATGCTGGCGCCTGCGCTGGCGGCGTTGCAGGCGCCCTGATGATGGGCCTGCTGCGCCGGCTGGATGGTTTCACGCTGCTATTGTTGATGGTGATCGTCGCTGCCACGGTGTGGCCGGCTAGTGGTGGTTTGGCGGAGGGGTTGTCGCAGCTGTCCACGCTGGCGGTGGCGGTGCTGTTCTTTGTGCACGGGGCTGCGTTGTCCCGTAAACAGGTGCTGGCCGGGGCCATGCATTGGCGGCTGCATTTGTTTATTTCTTCGCTGACCTTCGTGGTCTTCCCACTGGCGGTTTTGCCGGTGTCGTTGCTGGCGCCGCAATGGATCCCGCCAGAGCTGGCGTTGGGGTTTCTGTATTTGGGAGTGTTGCCGTCCGCAGTATCGTCGTCCATTGCGTTTACCGCCATGGCGCGGGGCAATGTGCCCGCTGCGGTGTGCAGTGCTGCCGCCTCCAATGTGTTCGGCATGATGCTCACCCCCTTCCTGTTGATGCTGATGGTGTCCGCCAGTGGTGATGGTGCCTTTGATGTGACCGGGGCGCTGAAAGGCATTGTGTTGCAGTTGTTGCTGCCGTTTGCCCTGGGGCAGTTACTGCGCCCGAAGCTGGTGGGGCTGTTGTCGCGCTGGCCCGGCTTTGTTGGCCGTTACGATCAGGGCGTGATTATGTTGATCGTGTATGTGGCCTTTTCAGAATCAGTGAACGAGGGGTTGTGGCAGCAGTTGCCGGTGGCGTCGTTGTTGCTGGCGGTGGGCTTGTGCCTGTTGTTGCTGGCACTGGTGATCGGCTTGTCCATGCTGCTGGCGCGGCGTTTGGGCTTGAGCCTGGCGGATGAAATCGCGGCGGTGTTTTGTGGTTCGAAGAAAAGCCTGGCGTCCGGCTTGCCCATGGCCAAGGTACTGTTCGTGGCCAATCCCGGTTTCGGCATGATCGTGCTGCCGATCATGTGCTACAACCAGATCCAGATTCTTTGCGGGGCGTTCCTGGCCGGGTATTACCGGCGCAAGGTTGAGGCGCAGCCTGAGAGCCTTGGTGGGGTATCCTGAGCATGGGTTTGTCGGATTACGGCCTTCGGCCTCTCTGTGCCCTTGGGTAAATACGACCTTGTGTCTCTCCGGCGGAAGGATTTGCTACCCTTCCGCCACTGCTGGCGGGCAACCCGTATTCGACCTGAGGCCCTGAGCCTGTGATGTAGATAGGTCCCGCCAGCATTTCTCTCAAAACTTGAACGGTATCCGAGCCCTTCGTTGACCGGATGAGGCTGCACGAACAAGGAGAAGTGGAGAGATGGCTACCATCGGTATTGATGTCAGTAAGAAAAAGCTCGATCTGTGCTGGTTGCGTGATGCGCAGGC
>NZ_LWEZ01000590.1:0-1140 GCF_001634945.1 Alcanivorax sp. HI0044 | reverse complement strand
AGCCAAGCATGGCAATGCCAGTGCTGAATCGCATGATAGCCTCCTCGATTTGTTATCATTCTGACGATGGAAGCGTGTTATTAGACAGGACTGTTGGCGGCAGAACGCCCGCTTCGATGGACTCGAAAAAAAACAATTTATCCGTTTTAATTCAAAAAGTTACAGGTTCAAATCGATCCATTCGAACGTGAGATCCCGATGAATTACTGGACTGCAGGCGCCGCTATCGTGTGCCTGAGCATCAGCTCTACCTTGCTGCTGGCCGGCTTGAGCTGGATGGTCAATCGCCAACAACATCGACTGCCACTGGCCTACCTGCTTGCACTGATTGCGCTGGCAGTTCTGCAATCGCTGGAATTTGTGTATCACTCCACAGATCTGTTCCAGCACTGGCCCTTCTTCCTGAAGCTGGCTGACCCTGTCGTGGTGATGATCCCGTTTTGCATCTATGGCTATATTCGTGCCCTGCAAGGGCAGAACATCCTGGCCAGGTCGCGGCGTCGCCGCTGGACGCACGCGTTACCGGTGCTGCTGGTGGCCGCCCTCGCCGTGCCCTTCTGGAGCCTGCCCCCGGAACAGAAAATCTACTGGATGCTGGCCGGGCGCAAGAACCATGACCTGTGGGAGCCCATCACCCTGTACGGCAACCCTTATCTGGCCATCATTGGCGCTCTAAGCCTTTTTTACTGGTGGCAACAACGCCAACAGGGAATCCAGAGCCGCCGCAGTGCAGTGATTGAATGGGTAGGCAACCTGCAAACATTCCAGCTACTGATCGCCTTGTCCATTGCCGCCAGGCTGGCGCTGTTCTATTTGTTCGATATCCGCATTTCGCTGACTTTTGTGCTGGCACCAGCCACGGCCTACCTCACCTATTTGTTGCTGACCCGAATTAATCTTCCCGTGCAGCAAGCACCACCGCGTGCTGCTGCAACGAAAGCAACAGCGAAAGAGATACCGGCTTGTGCAAAAAACGAAAAAAACGATGACGCGCACGCTGTTTTCCCGTTGCTGGAAAACGCCATGAAAAAAGGATTATTCAGAGAAAATGATCTGACCCTGGGGCGACTGGCAGCACACTGCGGCGTCACCACGCATCAGGCCTCTGCGGCGATCAATCAATGCTCCGGCCACCATTTT
>NZ_LWEZ01000589.1:0-933 GCF_001634945.1 Alcanivorax sp. HI0044 | reverse complement strand
GCAATTCAGCCCTGCACTGATTCGCCGGCTGGGCAAAGAAAATATTCAGATACTGGCTACCCGAACCAAACTGGAAACCCTGGAAGGGCGGCCCTTGCTGGTGGACAGTGGCGACGCGGCGCTGGACAAGCAGTTGTGCGGGTTATGGCCGGTGACCACCGGGTATGAGGATCAGATTCTTTACCGGGTGGGGACGAATGCAGGGGATTAGCGGTCAGTCCCCTACGAAGCTGCTGTAGGAGTTTGCTTGCAAGCGAACCTTTTCGGCTGCAAGCAGCCTCCTACAGTGCTCCTGCTAAAACTCTTTTTGATTACCCGTGGCGCTTTTCCTGCAGCGCCGCGATGCGGTCATCCAGCGGCGGGTGCGAAGAGAACAGGGCTTTCAGCCCTTGCTTCACGCCAGAGTTGATACCGAAAGCCACCAGGGTGTCGGGCATCTGGTTAGGCACCTTGGACTCCGCTTTCAGCCGTTGCAGGGCGGAAATCATGTCGCGTCGGTCAGCCAGTTGAGCGCCGGCCACATCGGCCCGGTATTCCCGGAAGCGGGAGAACTTCATCACGATGGTGCTGGCGGCAATGCCGAAGATAATTTCTGCCACGATTACCACGATGTAGTAACCAAAGCCCAGGCCGCCGCCACCGTCACGACGCAGGAAGCTGTCGATCACATAACCCACCACGCGGGCGGCAAAAATCACAAAGGTGTTTACCANGCCCTGGATCAGGCTGAGGGTGACCATGTCGCCATTGGCCACGTGGCCGATTTCATGGGCCAGCACCGCGCGGACTTCCTCGGGGCGAAAACGGCTCAGCAGCCCCTGGGAAACCGCTACCAGGGCATCGTTCTTGTTCCAGCCGGTAGCGAACGCATTGGATTGCTGGGCCGGGAAGATGCCCACTTCAGGCATCTTGATACCGGCCTTGTCTGACAGC
>NZ_LWEZ01000588.1:0-503 GCF_001634945.1 Alcanivorax sp. HI0044 | reverse complement strand
AATACGCGCGTCTGTTTGAAATGGAAGGGGTGGAGCTGGATTTCCGCGACGACGCCCTGCGCGCGATTGCCAACAAGGCCATGGTACGCAAGACCGGTGCCCGTGGTCTGCGCTCGATCCTTGAAGGGGTGCTGCTCGATACCATGTACCAGGTTCCGTCCATGGATAGCGTGGCCAAGGTGGTGATTGATAGCCCGACAATCAAGGGTGAATCCGAACCGTTGTTGATTTATGAAAACAACGAGCAGTCTTCCAAGGTGGCACCGGATTGAGACCCGGGCATGGTCCGGGTCTGTCCTGCTTTCACCTAAGTCATAGAGGCAATACGTGCTGAAAGATATTCCGCTTTTACCGCTGCGTGATGTAGTGGTGTACCCGCACATGGTTATCCCGCTGTTTGTCGGCCGGGAAAAGTCCATTGCGGCTCTTGAAGCTGCCATGGCAGCTGACAAGCAGATCATGCTGGTCGCCCAGCGTAATGCCTCCGACGACGATCCGGGTGT
>NZ_LWEZ01000587.1:0-882 GCF_001634945.1 Alcanivorax sp. HI0044 | reverse complement strand
CACCAAACAATGGCGCCGGGCCGTACCAGATCACCTGGTTATCCGCGTGCCCCTGGGTCTTTTCCAGGCGGGCGCGCATCTGCCAGGAGTGATAGGCATCGTGGGCAATCCCCGGGTCCGGGCCGCGCAGATCAATAATCGGCACATTGGCCAGGTGCTCGGCAGTATTAATGGCACCGGTGCGGTAAGCATTGTACAGCGCCTGGCTATCGGCCACGGTGCGCTCCGGCTGGTAGTCGATATCCACATTGAAGCCGCCAATTTCCCGATTCACTTTCAGGAACTGGTCACCGGTAATCACACCACTCTGCAACGCCCGCAGACCATATTGAACGCCCACGTTATCCAGCGGAATGCCCCCGAATCCTCGTGACAGCAGGTGTTCGTTCGCAGACCACACTTCTGGCGAACGCAGCCCGAACTGGGACTTCATGTAATCCAGCAAGCCACAACGCAACCCATCCGGAGCGTCCTGGGCGTCATAGACGGTCACCCCGTCTTCCAGGCCCGGGCAGCTTTGCTGGTCAGGGTAGGCTGCCGGGAAAAAGGCCAGATCCGAGACCAGCGGATTCAACGGCAGATGGCCATAGAACGCGGACCATTGCGCAGCGGGAATCACCCCGGAACTCAACAACCGGGTGACCACATCCTGAAAGCCTTGCGGGTCGGAAGGCAGCTGATTGCCGAAATACTGGCTAAGTAAGTTGTAATCGGCGAACTGGGTGGCCGTGGTCCACACATCCGGGTAGGAGCACTGCACGATCATGCCTTGATAAATGCCCGGATACGCATTGGCCACATGCTGCTGGGTGATGGAACCACCGGAACATCCCGTGCCAATGGTGTAACGAATTTCACCGTACTGCTCGACGATGCGCTCCT
>NZ_LWEZ01000586.1:0-775 GCF_001634945.1 Alcanivorax sp. HI0044 | reverse complement strand
CTGGGGCTGGCCGTGGGGGCGAAACTCAGCGCAGAACAGTTCCTGGTCATGGAAACCCTGGGCATCCTGGCCCTGGGGCTGGTGGCCTTCATGAGCGGCACCGCCACTGGCGTGCTGATGGCCAAGCTGCTCAACCGCGTCAGTCGCCACCCGGTCAATCCCATTATCGGCGCCGCCGGTGTGTCCGCCGTCCCCATGGCGGCACGGGTGGCCAACAAGGTCGGCCTGGACGCCAACCCCCACAACTTCCTGCTCATGCATGCCATGGGTCCCAACGTGGCCGGCGTCATCGGCTCTGCCGTCGCCGCCGGCGTCCTGCTCAACTTCGCAGGCTGATCTTCTCCGCGTGGCGTTCGCGCCACGCTATTCCTTCCTCTGCCCCTTGTAGGCGTTCCCTTCCAGGGGACGAACCGCGCGAAGCGCGAAAAAGATCCGGAGGATCATCGGTAGATTCTGAGTTTCGCCTGTTCTTTTATTATCGCAATAGACGGAAAGATGCGGAGCGATTTTCGTTCGTCCCCTGGAAGGGAACGCCTACAAGTGCCAGGTGGCCATCGGGAAACGGGAGAGCCTTTGCTGCCATCGGGAACCCACAGGGCTATAGTACGTCGAAGACGCAACCCCTCGACGGAGCCACACTTTGCCGCTGACGCTACAAACCCTCACTGAAAAGCTCTATCAGATTCGCCATGTCTGGGCGCTGATCAGCTTCTCGCTGGGCCTGAGCAGTTATTTTCTGGTGGATCGCCAACCGTGGTTAGCGGCGGTGCTGACC
>NZ_LWEZ01000585.1:0-1125 GCF_001634945.1 Alcanivorax sp. HI0044 | reverse complement strand
TGCCACCGGTTTCTTCATCGTGACCAAACGCCAGCCACACATCACAGGCCGGTGCACGGTCGTCCGCCAACAAGGCTTCGGTGGCTTCCAGGATCGCCATCAGGCTGCCCTTGTCATCCATGGCACCACGGCCCCAGACAAACTGTGAATCCACCACACCGGCGAAAGGCGGATGCTCCCAGGCGTCCGGTGATGACACCGGCACCACATCCTGATGGGCTAACAGCAACGTCGGCGCGCAGTCTTTTCCGCTATCCCAGTGATAGAGCAGGCTATGGCCGAACGTTTTCAGGGTGAGTCTTGCATGGGTAAGGGGAAAAGACTCACGCAGAAAGTCATGAAAACCATCAAAGGCTTGCGGCTGATCCGGCAAGGTAGCAAATCGCAGGGCACGGGAGAGACGTGCGGTCATCTCGGATTCGTTCAATGCAGATTCAAAAACCGGCAGAGGGATAACCGTTTCGTTGGGCTCTTTTACCTTCAAGGTGTTGAACAACAGCACCGCCAGCAGCACAAGCAACGCCACCACGATCAACAAGAACGCGCGCTTCATGACTCTCTCCCGATAAGTTTTTTTAATTGGTTCATCCAGGGAACCGCTGAATAACACGCTTCTCGCCGTCTGATGCTTTTATCGCAAATACCCGGCACTTTGCAAAATGCTCGACGCCGGATGCCTGACGTAAAACCCCATAACCTGAGAGGCTTCGTTACTGCGGCATCTCCTTTGAGAGGCACTTTCAGGAAAAGTCAGGTAATGCATTTTTCGCAGAGAAAATGGCGGCCAAGGTTTTCAGGTTTGGAAGCCATCGTCCGGCGGTTGCCAGGGCGGTAGAATGAGACGAATCCTGAAGCCGAGGTATCACTCAAGCCCGCGATGAGCCTTTTATTTTTAACGGCGACCCACTCTGTGTGTCAGGACAACACCTTGCGATTTCGCAACAGGTCACCCAGCCCGGCCTTGGTGAGTTGCAAGTCCACGTAAGAGGCGATCACCTCACCGTTATCCATGGCCAGCACTTCATTGAGAAGACGGCGGACAAAGCTGATATTCACCTGACGAATAGCGGCTTTTACCTTCAACAGGTTGGACGCATTCATGGAGAGCACGTCCACGCCCATGGC
>NZ_LWEZ01000584.1:0-633 GCF_001634945.1 Alcanivorax sp. HI0044 | reverse complement strand
GCTCAAACCCCCGCGCTTTGCTTTTCTGGCTGCGACGGTGCTCTTTAGCGTCGATCAAACCGGTGGCCAACAGCGCATCCAGTGCAATCAACCGAAAGGTGGTGAGCTTGCCGCCGCTGACGGTGACAATGCCATTTTCACCCCACACCGCATGGTCCCGACGCTCCTTGGACGGATCCACGCCCTTGCCGGAGGCGATAACCGGGCGCACCCCGGCGATGGTCGAATAGATGTGATCACGGGTGACGTTGCGGCCGGGGAACTGGGTGTTGATCAGCTTGAGCAGGTAGACTACTTCCCGATCACTGGCCGCAGCTTCAATATCCATGTCCTGGGGGTGGTCCAGGTCCGTGGTGCCCACACAGGTCACCCCTTCCCAGGGGAACACAAACACCGGCCGACCATCATCGGGGTGCATCACCGTAAGGCAATCGTTAACCGGCAATGCGGCCGGGTCGATAAACAGGTGGCTGCCACGCAATGGCCGCACTCTGGCCTCAGCGCCGGAAAAACGGTCTGCCCAGGCTCCGGTAGCGCTCACCACCGCAGCAGCCTTGAGCGTGGACAGCTCACCACTGACCCGGTCTTCCACGGTAACAGAGAAGCCCTGTTCACCTTTCCCGCTCTGTTCGG
>NZ_LWEZ01000583.1:0-941 GCF_001634945.1 Alcanivorax sp. HI0044 | reverse complement strand
CAGACCGACGTAGCCATCGTGCTGGGCGCCAACGACGTAACCAACCCCATGGCCCGCGAAGACAAAGGCAGCCCGATTTACGGCATGCCCATCCTCAACGTGGACAAGGCCAAGACCGTAGTTGTGGTCAAACGCTCTCTGAGCGCCGGCTTTGCCGGCCTGCCCAACCCGCTGTTCGCCAAGGACAACACCCTGATGTTGTTCGGCGACGGCAAAGGCGCGGTGCTGGATATCACCACCGCCCTGAAGGAAGGCTGATCCACCGCCTTCGCAAAGAAAGGAGCCTTCGGGCTCCTTTTTTTTGGCTCATCGCGGCTTAGAGAGAAAGCCATGATGGCGAGCCCTTCCCACGGAGTTTTGCCCAGAGCCTAACGCCTGATGCCGGATGCCTGACGTCAAACCCCATAGCCTGAGAGGCTGTCGCTATTGCGGCATCTCTTTTGAGGGATGGGCAGGAGGTTCCGGTCGTCCAGCATCTGTCAGGGCGGGACAATGCGACAAGCTCTGAAGCTGGCTGATTGCTCAATTCCGCGATGAACACAAAAAAAGCCCCGACCGTTACCGGCCGGGGCTTTTTTGTGACGCAGAAAAACCGCTCTACTGCAGGGTGTAAACCACACCGACAGAGAACGTATGATCCGTTTCCTTGGTGCCAGGCGGTACCGAGGAGTTATGTTCCAGCAAGTGGCGCAGGCGCAAGGCAAAGCTGGAATTAATCGCCGTGGTCAAAGACGTTTCAGCCCGTGTATCCGCGCCCTCTTCACCTACCTCGGTAGAGAAATCTTCCTTGAAGGTGGTGTTGTCACTGACGCGCAACTCGTACTTGATACCAATGCGGGCAATCGCATCTTCTTCCGAGTTATGGCAACTCATATAGGTGTCCTGGGGCTCCAGGCACTTTACGCGATAACCCGGACCGATTTCGGCATCCAGGGTTTGCA
>NZ_LWEZ01000582.1:0-522 GCF_001634945.1 Alcanivorax sp. HI0044 | reverse complement strand
CGCCAATTCCGGCACGATGCCATCAGTCGCTCCGCGCCCATAGCAGGAGAAACCCTCGTCGGCTGGCTGGCGCATTATCTGATCGGGATTGCCTTTGCCGGCCTGCTGCTGGCCTGGCAGGGCACCGCCTGGATCACTCATCCGACCCTCGGGCCTGCGTTACTGATGGGCATTGCCACTGTCGCAGCACCGTTTCTGCTAATGCAACCTGGCATGGGGGCCGGCATCGCCGCCTCACGCACTCCAGCGCCGAACAAGGCCCGGCTGCAAAGCCTGCTTAACCATGGTGTGTTCGGGGTGGGCCTGTATATCGGAGGCTGGATCACTCACGTCATCATCTACTAGGGAGCCTCTGAAAATAGCAGGCAAAAAAGCGCGCAGGAAAATGCGATAATGGCCAGCGAGACAAACAGGAACGACCACGCCCGACCAACCGGTGATACGCCATGACCACACTACTGCTGAATTTACGCCAGGTTCCGGACGACGAAGCCGAGGAAGTGCGCACCCTGTTGAATGAGC
>NZ_LWEZ01000581.1:0-701 GCF_001634945.1 Alcanivorax sp. HI0044 | reverse complement strand
GTTTTTGGTTGGCACAACCGCTTCTGGTTTCGTCCACTCTGGCGGAATGGGGAGACTACCAGCGTTTTACTGCGGTGGAGGGCATCGTGATGTACGTCCGTTATAACAATCACAAGCACTGTACGGATGTGGCCTGGAAGGCGGAAAATACCAGCGGGATGACGGTATTGCCCTCCATTGCCGAAAGGCAGTACACCTGCCGAAGCGGCCATGTGCACAGCAGTGACCGCACCGAGGCTGTGCCTCTGGGCCCGGGTGATCATTCTCCCCCTCAACGTGACCACTGCGTGTGTGAAGGGGAAGGGGGCGTCATGCAAACCCATGCCACGCTAAGTGTACGTACACCGTAAGTTGCCACCCCGTCGATCTGCGGCGCCCACTGGCTGACCGCAATGCTTCTTTTTCCGGCACAAAAAAAGCGGCCCCCTTTCGGGGGCCGCCTCTTAAAGACTTGCCTTGAATCTATCGAGACTTAGTTGTTCTCGAACTGACCCATGGTGTTGTCTTTACCGCCAGCTTTCAGTGCTGCTTCGCCAGAGAAGTACTCTTTGTGGTCATCACCGATGTTGGAACCGGCCATGTCCTGGTGCTTCACAGTAGCGATACCCTGACGGATTTCCTTACGCTGAACGCCTGCAACGTAGGCCAGCATGCCTTCGTCACCGAAGTAGCCTTTAGCCAGGTTGTCGGTGGACAGAGCC
>NZ_LWEZ01000580.1:0-6928 GCF_001634945.1 Alcanivorax sp. HI0044 | reverse complement strand
AATGGTGATTCGGCCCATTCAGGTTCCGCCTATTAATATCGGCATTGATGCTTTGTCCGGTCGTGGGTTGGGATTTTTTCCAGGACTATGTGCCAACGGGCATGTCGAGATCACCGGATCATCTGGCATGGGGAAGTCGACCGTAGCCAAATTTATCGCATCATACCTGTTTTGTTCGAAGGTGCCGGTAGTGATTTTCGATTTTCATGATGACTTGGCTATATCAGGGATCAGGACGCTGCATCTTGGAGATGGAGCTTCCGGTGAATGTTCGATCAGATTTCTGGAGCCAACGCCCTTGGCATTGGAGGTCTTTGGTCTGAGAGGGTGCCTGGAAAGCGCGGTCAGAGCCATTGAAGCGACGGGGAGGCGAAAGCTTGGAGATGGTCAAATCAACGTTCTGCGATCAGCGATCATGGAGTTGTGGCGGCGCCTGGGGATTACGGAAAGCGCTTCCGATTCCCCCGCTGCGACTGCAAAGAGTATTCGGCCTTCTGATCTGAGAGATCTTCTTCTTGAGAAGAAAGACGAGGCCGAAAGCAGCAGGGAAAGGCAGATTTTTGATGGCTTGATAAACCGTGTTGATGTATTGGCTGCATGCGCTATTTTCGAGCATGAATCGCCCTTGAGGGTTGATGATCTTTTACAGAATGGTGCGCGTCTTCATATGCAGGGAATCCCCGCTTCAATGAGGGGCTGGGTGGCTCGAACCTTGGTGAATATGATCTATGCTGAAATTGCGGCCATGGGGCCAGTGAAAGAATCACCGTTTGATGCCGGATCGCCATTTCGGGTGTATCTCGTCCTTGATGAGGCTGGATCGGTGATACGCCAGAAAGCGGATGACTGCATCATAAAGACCATTGCGAAAGAGAGCCGGAAGTTCGGTGTTGGCCTCCTGCTGGCCGCTCAAACGCTTGATGAACTGAGTGAGGAAGTGGTCGCCAACGTTGACACCCACTTTGCGCTGCCTACCAGAAGTGCCAAGGATGCCAGGAAGGTGGAGCAGAAGTTGGGCCTCTGTAAGGGCGCGCTAAACTGCGGAACTGGCCGTTGGTCCGGGTTCTATCAGACGGGCCATAATGTATACAAAGCAAACTTCTACCATCTGCAATAGGTGGGGGCTCCTTGCTTAAAAGCGGGTAGCGCCCTCGGTCAATCCTCAGGAGCCATTGGGGGCAGAGTGATGTGGTGGTCAGTATATAGTCAGGGCTGCGAAATTTCTCATGTTAATAAAATTCTTACTAATACTGGTGGCAGTGTCAGTATTAGTAGGGCTTGCTTAATAACGTACATGTTTTGCCCATTATATGAGCGGCGATAGTCAGTGATTTCGGGATCCGGGAGTGGTTGTCTGGTAAATCATAAAGGGGAACATGTTTATTCTCTGGTTTTATTCTCTGGTTTTATTAATATTCAGATTTCCATTCTGGTTGGTTCGTTGCTCATAAAAAGCCATCAAAGAATAAGGTTAATACTGGAGCAATGACGATGAACCAAGGGCACGGCATGATGCTGTCAGTAGAAGCTCAAGTGGGACGGCTGGAGCAGTTCCATGAAATGCTGGACTGTGGACTGGATGTTTACAATCAGAGAGATAATCTCAATAAAGTCTTCATCACTGATCAGGCAGAGACTGCACGTGCGCTTGCGGACGTCACGACGCTTTTAGATGAAATCGTGCCCCAGCGGCGACTGGTCATTAGCCGACGGCAGGAGACTAGCCAAGGGCTTATCCGCAGAATCCCCAATAAGAAGACACCAGCCATCGAATCCTGTATCAATCTCACTGAGGATGATTTCTGGGGGTACAAGGTGGACCCGGATGTTCAGGTTGTCCTGGGCCTCAATAGGGAAGCGGCGGTTCGCGTCTTGACGGGGCGTCGGTTGCATGAGCGCGTTGGCGGTAAAACGGTACATGATTACTATCTCGAGTATCTTCACGAACTGAAACGGCGGCTATCAGCACCTGAGATCCTTCAGTTTCGTAGACAGCAGGTGGTCAGGGAGCAGCGTAGAGTAGACAGCATCACCGGGGCAGTGAATGAGGCGTTGAGCCTTTGTCGAAAAGCTCGCTTGGTGCGTGTTGATGGCAGCTACAAACAGTCTGTGCGTAGGAATAAAACCCCAGAGTGCATATCAAACGATCTAGACCGCTTCATTAGAAACATGCGGCATAACAAGCGCCAGTTTTCTGCTCTGGTGTTGGCGGTGTTCAAGATTGAATACGGGGCAAAAAAGGGCTATCACTGGCATGGATACTTTATATATGACGGTAGTAAGGTCCGCATGGATGTTTTACTTGGCACTTACTTGAAGAGCTATTGGTGTGACGTGGTTACTAAAGGTGAAGGGGCTGGGTTTAATGTGAATGTAGGTGAGATTAGAACGGCGCTGTCGAAACGATTACAGGTCCCTGTGCGGCATTTGGCGGTTGGAGAATTTCGTAAGGGCGATGCAATCCAGGAAGCCAATATGAGGGCTCTCATCCGTTACTTCGCAAAAAAAGAACAGTCCCTTCGGCTAACCGGACAAAAGAGCGTCAATCAATTGCGCATTGTGCGAGGGCCCCGCTTCAAGGCACTGAAGCAGCGGAGAGACCGAACAGCGACCAGGGAAAGTGGTTGACCTACAGTGTGAATGCAATCAAGAGCAGGGCAGAGTGTGACAGTGAGCTACGGGCAACTCTGCCCATTGCGTTGTGTACTCCGGTGATCTGAACTGTTGCCTCATGTACCACGGGGCTGAGGTCCCTTGGGAGGCCATGAACACGCTGCCTTTCCCTTGGGCACGGTTGATACTGTCGATGACGGTCATGAGCTGGTCAGCTCTCTCTGTCTGGCCTGGGTGTAGCATGTCGAACTGATGGTGCTTGCGGTCGCAGATGTTCACGAGACCAACACCCGCTTTCAGGAAGGCATGGCCAGGTTGGTACAGGCGAGCGGCTGTCGCCCTGGCCAATTTCACGATCTCTCGTGTGTCGTCGGTGGGGTAGGGAAGCTGGACCAAGTCGCTGGCGGAGTGGAAGTTCGGCTCAAATGGCGAGGTGTGCATGAACACATGCATGCTCAACGCCAGGTGGTGCTGTTTCCGGAGTTTCTCGGCGGCTCGGGACGCGTAGAGAGCTACCGCCTCCAGTACAGGGCCTGAAGTAGTGGCCTTGTTGCCGAAAGAGCGAGTGCAGTAGATCTGCTTCTTCGCGGGCGGCACTTCCTCAAGGGCCAGGCAGGCTCTGCCGTTCAGCTCCTCGATAGTTCGTTCCAGGTTGATACTGGTCATCCGCCGAATGACCTTGGGGTGTGCCCTGGCGATATCGAGAGCGCTGTGAATTCCTTCAGCATTGAGCCTGGCCCCCAATCGTCGGGCGATCCCCCAGATGGCCGTGACCGGGACACGCTTCAGCACCCATTCCCACTTCAGTGGTTCATCCAGCACACAGACACCCTGACACTGCGGGAGCTTCTTGGCAGTTCGGTTGGCCAGCTTGGCCAATGTTTTGGTTGGCGCAATGCCTACCCCCACTGGCATTCGGATGTGATCCCACAGCTGAGCCTTGATCTCATGTGCGGTGTGCTTCGGATCGCCAGGGATCCCCGCCATGTCGAGAAACATCTCGTCGATGCTGTAGACCTCAATCCGGGGGCTGAATGCCTGGAGTTTGGTCATCACCCGGTTGGAGATGTCGCCATACAGCGGGTAATTACTGGAAAAGATGGCTACGCCATGCTTTCTGAGTAGCCCCTCAATCTTGAAAAAGGCTTCCAGGTCTGGGATGCCTAGCGCTTTGGCCTCCTTGCTACGGGCGACAACAAAGCCATCGTTATTGGACAGCACCACCACCGGCTTGCCTCGTAAGTCAGGCCGGAAGATCTGCTCGCAACTGGCGTAGAACGAGTTGCAGTCAACCAGTGCGATGGCGGAAGAGGTGGATGGCATTGATCACAACCCCCTCAATCTGAAAGTCGCTCCCATCCAAGATGGGGATCGGCGGGAAGTCCTCGTGGGCTGAACATAGCAGGCGACGATGGGCATCCAGGATCTTGCAGGTCAGCTCACCATCCAGAAAGGCTAAGACCACATCCTGATGCCGTGCCTGCTCCTCGCGGTCAACAATCAGGAGATCCCGGTCATAGATGCCGACGCCCTCCATGGATTCCCCCTCGGTCCAGCAGTAGAAGGTTGAGGCGGGGTGTTTTATAAGGAACTCATTGAGGTCGAGTTTCTTGTCCATGTAATCGTCAGCAGGGCTCGGAAACCCGGTCCTGACGCGGGAGAGATAGCAGGGTGCAGCAAACTGCTCCCTTATCTCCAGTGGAGAGAGAGTGGTAATCGGCATGGCTAAATTAACTGTCCATAAGTACAGTATTTGATTATGTGTACCAATTACGTGCTAATCAAGAGCGATGGCTCAGCCAAATTGGCAGAATCGTTGGGCGTGGACGCTAACCGACTGATCTATGGTGACTTTCGGCCTGGGGCCCAGATTAGCGTGGTGACGGGCGGTAGTGAGGCTCGATTACTGCGCACGGCGACGTGGTGGCTGTATCTCCAGCAGACGCAGGAGGGGCTACGTCCCCACAGGGACTACTTCAGCGTAAACACCAATTACCGCAAGCTACCCCAGAAACGCGAGTTCAAGCATTCGCGCTGCATTATCCCCGCTACCGCCTTTGTCGAGAGCCAGGACGGCAAGCGCCCGCATCTGTTGGAGCCAGCCAATGGCACCGCCATTGCCTTTGGGGGGGCTGTACAAAGAATGGACGGACAAGGTGACAGGGGAGGAAGTTACCTCCGCGTCGATCATTACCCTGCCGGGTATCCCGGCCCTGGAGCAGATCCACCGCAAGTCCACGCCATTGTGGTTGCCTGAGGATGCGTATGACATTTGGTTGTCGCCAGAGGTGACGGATGTGACTGCGCTGGAAGGGTTGCTAGCCCCAGTGATACGCGCTGATCTGATGGCTACCCCGATTGACAAGGTCAGCCTCAAGCAGACGGTAGGGGAGCCTTTTCTTATTCAGGATTAAATGCTGCATAAGGGCTGGAAATCAAGATTGGTCTGGCGGCAGGGATATAATGATTAAGTCTTTTCGGAAAAAACAAGTTAAACATAGCGGTGTCGTGCTAGAGAAAATCGTATGACGGCGAGGGTTAAGTGAATTGAGGGGGGTATTATGGCGAAAAATATTAAGTATAGGAAAAATCAAACCATTGGCGATTGGAAGCTTTCATACAAGCTGGGATCTGGTGGTAATGGAGAAGTATGGTCAGTAAAAGATGGAAATGATTCTTATGCCATAAAGCTTTTAAAAAAAATCAGGCCGACGATTTACAATAGATTTAGGTCCGAAGTAGAAGCCATGGAGAAGAATCAAGATATTAGTGGTGTTATACCGTTGGTTGACAAGTTTTTGCCAGAGGATGTGGGTGATCAGGTGCCGTGGTTTGTGATGCCGCAAGCTATCAAGTTTTCTGAGTGGAGAAAAGGAAAAACTGTTCTGGAGATAGTGGAGGGGATGCTGGGACTGGCTAATACTCTCCATCAACTCCATCAAAGAGAATTTCATCATCGTGATATAAAGCCAGCCAATATCCTTTTCCTAAAAAACCGTTTATTTTTGTCTGATTTTGGACTTGTTAAGTACCCGGGTCGAATAGATATTACTAAGGAAGGTGGAGATGTTGGCCCTAAGTTTACGATGGCTCCTGAAATGAGACGTTATGCCAATGAGGCTGATGGTGAAAAAGCGGACATTTACTCCTTTGCAAAGACTCTATGGATTGCGATTGTTGGTGATATGAAATGCTTTGATGGCCAGTATAGTCCATTATCAGTGATCAGTATCAACTCGGTATGTGGAGGGCTTTACACAAAGTCTCTTCATGATCTATTGACTGAGTGCACTGATAACTCTCCCGATAAGCGGCCTGGAATGAAAGATGTTATTAGTAGGATTGAGGGCTGGCTTAGGATTAACAATGATTTTCATGAGCAGAATATAACCGAGTGGTTTGATCTTCAGAATGCATTGTTTCCGGCAGGCTCTCCAGAGTCTGTTATATGGAGAGATTGTGAAAATATAATTACGGTATTAAATGAAATTTCAAGAGTTGATGGTTTGAATCATGCGTTTTTGCCTGGGGGTGGAGGGAGTACATTTGTAGGTGCCGAGCGTGCTAAAGAGAAGGGGATGATTGCAGTTAAAGTTTCTGAGAGGCTGTATTATTACCTGAAACCAAAAAAGCTAACATACGAGTCGTTCGGTCTTCATCCGCAATGGAATTACTTTCGAATGGAGGCTGAAGAAATTGAGTCTACTAATACATATGAAAATGACTCGTTGATATCTCCCTATGAGGAATTGGTAGAGATTGATTCTGGTAAGTACGTTGAACGGTTTAATTGGGATGAGGGTGAGTTTGATGGAGAGCCGCTGCCAGAGCAAGCACGGTTAATTTGCAGGTATTTACGTGGTAGCTTTGTGATTTTCAGTACTAGATCAATCTATAATCTGGTGCCTGATACTTATGATGGACGCCATGATACGATGTCAGAGCAGGAATTCCGAACTTATATTGAAAGTAATGCCTCCTGATAAAAATTTTAGTCTCTGAAAATCTGGCATAACTAAAGCAATCGGTTATCTAAAAATCTATTTTTTGGGGATGAAGTATTGCAAGATTCATGTCTCAAGGAGCACGGTGTGAAATCCTTTGCGATGGGAGGTCGTCTCCTGGCAGTCAAGTCAGGCCCCGAGGGTGTTCAAAACTCTGTGTCACAGCCAGCAGCCTCACAGGCTGATGTATTTGTCCAGGCGCTCGGGGAAGTGGATGGCCATCTGTGACAGCGTCAGATTCCAGTTCTGCACCGGGTGGGTCCAGCGCTCGGATGCCTTGAGTATACCGGCATAGAGCAGCTTCAGTAAGG
>NZ_LWEZ01000579.1:0-1053 GCF_001634945.1 Alcanivorax sp. HI0044 | reverse complement strand
CAAGCGCGTGCTGTCGGTGGACAAGGCCAACGTGCTGGAAGTCACCGAACTCTGGAAAGAAGTGGTCACCGAGGAGGCAAAGGCCTACCCGGAGATCGAGTTGTCACACATGTATGTGGACAACGCGGCCATGCAACTGGTGCGTGCGCCGAAACAGTTTGATGTGATTGTCACCGGCAATTTGTTTGGTGACATTCTCTCCGATGAAGCCGCCATGCTCACCGGCTCCATCGGGATGTTGCCCTCCGCGTCACTGGATGAAAACCGCAAGGGCTTGTACGAACCCTGCCACGGCTCGGCACCGGACATTGCCGGCCAGGGCATCGCCAACCCGCTGGCGACCATTATGTCGCTGGCCATGCTGATGCGTTACAGCCTGGAGCGTGGTGATGTGGCTGATGCCATTGAAGCCGCTGTAGAGCGTGTTCTTGATCAGGGGCTTCGTACTGCGGATATCTNCACTGAGGGCACTCGCAAAGTGGGCACCGAAGAAATGGGCAGCGCCGTTGCGGATGCTTTGTCACAAGCATGACAGAGGCATGACGCACAGGCGCAACACGCGCATTGATTCACTGATAGAAAGGGCAACCCTTTCAGGAGACAGTTTCTAATGAAGAAAGTCGGTTTTGTCGGCTGGCGTGGCATGGTGGGTTCCGTACTGATGGAGCGCATGACTGCCGAAAATGATTTTGCAGATATCGAACCGGTCTTTTTCTCGACCTCCCAGGTTGGACAGGCTGGCCCGGACGTGGGCAAGGATATTCCGGCCCTGGGCGATGCCAAGAATATTGATGAACTGAAAGCGCTGGACGTGATCGTGACCTGTCAGGGTGGCGATTACACCAGCGAGGTTTACCCCAAGCTGCGCGAAGCGGGCTGGGATGGCTACTGGATTGATGCAGCATCCACGCTGCGTATGCAGGACAACAGCGTCATTGTGCTGGATCCGGTGAACCGTTCCGTGGTGGATTCTGCTCTGGACAGTGGCACCAAAGACTTTGTGGGTGGCAACTGTACCGTGAGCCTGATGTTGATGGCTCTGGGCGGATTGTT
>NZ_LWEZ01000578.1:0-860 GCF_001634945.1 Alcanivorax sp. HI0044 | reverse complement strand
GCAAAAACGCAGCGGACTGGCCGCTGCGCTGGGATCTGTTATTGCGCTATCGGTTGATTGAGGTGATCTCCCTTTGGGAGGGGCGGCTGACCACTAACCATCTTCAGCGGGCGTTTGGCATTGGCCGGCAGCAGGCCAGTAAGGACATCAATCAGTACCTGGGGGAATATGCGCCCGGCAACCTGGAATACGACCGTTCCCTGAAGGGGTACAAGCCCGCCAGCACCTTCAAGCCCGTATTCACAAGGGGCGTGGCGGATGAGTACCTGCAGATGATGCATTCCCGGGAGGATCTCAGTTGTGCCTTTGAGACCCTGGATGTGCGCGAACTCAATACCGAAGTGCTGCTTCCTCCTTCTCGTGACCTACGCCCCAGTGTGCTGTGCCCGATTCTCCAGGCCTGCCGGGACAAACTACGCGTGGAAATCCAGTACACTTCCTTGAGCAACCCGGAGCCGGAATCCCGCATCATTCAACCTCACACCGTGGCACACAATGGCATGCGCTGGCATGCCCGGGCCTGGTGCGAGAAGAGTAGCGACTACCGGGATTTCGTATTAAGCCGGATTCAGGATGAACCCGAATTCACCGAATTCACCGAATTCACCGAACAAAGCGAACACCACACTGAGCAGGATGATCATGCGTGGCAAGAACGACTCATTCTGCATGTCACCCCGGATCCTCGCCTCTCTGTGGCTCAACAGGACGTGGTTGCGCGGGATTACGACATGACCGATGGAGCGCTGACTATTGAGTGTCGGGCTGCCATGGCCAATTACATTGTGCAACTGCTTAGACTAGATGGGTCGCGACACCGAGACCCGGAGGCCCAGCAGGTGGTACTGGCCAACGAGGAT
>NZ_LWEZ01000577.1:0-1429 GCF_001634945.1 Alcanivorax sp. HI0044 | reverse complement strand
TTGAGGTTCGTCCCAGCCGTCGTACTGCTCTGGCAATGCGCTGGTTGGTTGATGCTGCACGTAAGCGTGGTGAGAAGAGCATGCCTGCTCGTCTGGCCGGCGAAGTGATGGATGCCGCTGAAGGCAAAGGCGCTGCGATGAAGAAACGTGAAGACGTGCATCGTATGGCCGAGGCCAACAAGGCCTTCTCCCACTTCCGCTTCTAAAGGCAGAAGACAAGCGAGTGAAACCGGCCTGTGTACAGGCCGGTTTTTGTATTTGAACCAGTGAATCGAGGTTAGCACCGTGGCTCGTAAGACTCCTCTTAATCGCTATCGCAACATCGGTATCTGTGCGCACGTAGATGCGGGCAAGACCACTACTACCGAGCGTATTCTTTTCTACACCGGTGTGTCTCACAAAATTGGTGAGGTGCACGACGGTGCTGCCACCATGGACTGGATGGAGCAGGAACAGGAGCGTGGTATTACCATTACCTCCGCTGCGACCACCACTTTCTGGCAGGGCATGGACCAGCAGTACGATCAGCACCGTATCAACATCATTGATACCCCCGGGCACGTTGACTTCACTATTGAAGTAGAGCGTTCCTTGCGTGTACTCGATGGTGCCGTGGTGGTGTTCTGTGGTTCTTCCGGCGTTGAGCCGCAGTCCGAGACTGTATGGCGCCAGGCCAATAAATATGAAGTGCCGCGTATTGTGTTCGTCAACAAGATGGACCGCGCTGGCGCAGATTTTGACTCCGTTTGTAACCAGATTCGCAAGCGTCTGGGTGCTTCCGTTGTGCCGATTCAGTACAACATCGGTACGGAAGATAACTTCAAGGGTGTTGTCGACCTGATCCGGATGAAGGCTATCTACTGGAACGAAGACGACATGGGGATGACCTACGAAGAGAAGGACATCCCGGACGACATCAAGGCGCGTTGTGACGAGCTCCGTGAGCAAATGACGGAAGCGGCAGCAGAAGGCTCTGAAGAGCTGATGGAAAAGTACCTGGAAGAAGGTGACCTTTCCAATGACGATATCAAGGCGGGTCTGCGTAAGCAGGTTCTGGCCAACGAAATCGTTCTCGGCTTGTGTGGTTCCGCGTTCAAAAACAAGGGCGTTCAGGCGCTGCTCGACGCAGTTATCGAATTCCTGCCGGCCCCGGATGAAGTAAAAGCTATCCAGGGTGTGCTGCCGGATGGCGAAACCGTGGAAGCGCGTAAGTCTTCCGACGATGAGCCGTTCTCTGCGCTGGCTTTCAAGATCGCTACCGACCCGTTTGTGGGGTCTCTGACCTTCATTCGTGTCTACTCCGGTGTGCTGAATTCCGGTGATAGCGTGATGAACTCCGTACGCGAGAAGAAAGAGCGTGTGGGGCGTTTGCTGCAAATGCACGCAAACAGCCGTGAAGAAATCAAGGAAGTACTGGCGGGTGATATCG
>NZ_LWEZ01000576.1:0-909 GCF_001634945.1 Alcanivorax sp. HI0044 | reverse complement strand
GATCGGCGAAGGCACCATGGTGATTACCATCACCCCGGATCAGGGCCGCCAGTACCAGGGCATCGTCCCGCTCAGCGGCGACACCCTGGCGGCATGCCTGCAAGGCTATTTCCAGCAGTCCGAACAGCTACCGACCCGCCTGTGGCTCGCCAGCGGCAACAACCGCGCCGCGGGCCTGTTATTGCAACGCCTGCCCAACCAGCTTGCCACCACCGACGGCAACAACCAGATGTGGGAACACCTGGATGCACTGGCCAGCACCCTGCAAATGGAAGAACTGCTGAATCTGGATGACCAAACTATCCTCCACCGGCTGTTCCATGACACCCCGCCCCAGCTACCGGACGCCCAGCCACTGCAATTCGGCTGCACCTGCTCCCGGGATCGTAACCGCAATGCACTGATTTCCCTGGGCAATCAGGAGCTGCAGCAATTACTGGACGAAGACGGCGAGGTGACTCTGACCTGTGACTTCTGTCGTCACCAGGAGCATTTTGATGCCGTGGATCTGGCGGAGATGATCAAAGCAATTGACAGTTGATAGTGGACAGTTGACAGCTCCTCAAATGATCTCGGCAATTGCTTGTTTTTAAAGGACCGCACCAGAAACCTGAGCGCGGCCCTTAACGTTTCAGTGAATCTACTCCCCCTCCACCGCGGCGCTGGAATGCCCCGGAAAAAGTAGACACCTTCATTTGGAGAGAAGGTGTCATGAAATACAAAGCCAAGCGCTACTTCAGCGATGATTTCAAACGCGAGGCCGTGCAGGCCTCGCTATCCACCACGCAGACACAGTCCGCACTAGCTGGCAAGCTAGGCATACACCCAAAGTTGTTAAGCCGCTGGCGAAGAGAATGGATTGTGACCAAGAAACCGTCTGCTAAATCCGTCCAGAACACGGGACCCGAT
>NZ_LWEZ01000575.1:0-650 GCF_001634945.1 Alcanivorax sp. HI0044 | reverse complement strand
CAACTGACAGTTGATAGTGGACAGTTGACAGCGATAAACCCGTTTCATCCGTTGCCTTCCTGTATGGCAGCCCAGTTTGAGAAATCACTATGCTTTTGATTCCTGCCATCGACCTGAAAGACGGAAAATGTGTTCGCCTGAAGCAGGGTCGTATGGAAGACGACACCGTGTTCTCCGATGACCCGGTTGCCGTGGCCAGCCACTGGGTGGAGCGTGGTGCCCGCCGTTTGCATCTGGTCGACCTGAATGGCGCCTTTGCCGGTGAGCCGGTGAATGGCGAGATCGTCAAGGCGATTGCCAAGGCCCACCCGGATCTGCCAATCCAGATTGGTGGCGGTATTCGTAGCCCGGAAATTATTCAGGCCTACCTGGACGCGGGAGTGCAGTGGGTGATCATTGGTACCAAGGCGGTGAATGAGCCGGCATTCGTCAAAGCCATGTGTGAGCAGTTCCCCGGCCACATCATCGTGGGCCTGGACGCCAAAGACGGCAAAGTGGCTACCGATGGTTGGGCGAACGTGACCGATGTGGATGTGATCGATCTGGCGAAACAGTTCGAGAACGATGGCGTCTCCGCCATCGTCTACACCGATATCAGCCGCGACGGCATGTTGCAGGGCGTGAATGTGGATGCCACCGTGAGACTGGCC
>NZ_LWEZ01000574.1:0-1032 GCF_001634945.1 Alcanivorax sp. HI0044 | reverse complement strand
CTTTGCGGTAACTCTTCCGGGTCAGCTTCTTTCAGGCCGAGCAGGGGACGGCAGGCGTCCAGCAGGGCATCCGGGTTGCCCAGGTTGTCGCTTTGCAGGGCATTGGCGGCGCTCACCGGGAAATCGGCAATCACCGAGCGCCAGTAATCCCGCGCTGCCATCTGCTGTTCGTCGCTGGCGTCTTCCTGCAATTCCAGGCTGAACAGGCTGCCGGAATCGAAGGCATGCTGTTTGAGCATGCGATTACAGAAGCCGTGGATGGTGTAGATGGCGGCTTCGTCCATCCACTGGGCGGCGGCATCCAGACGCTGGGCGCAACGGGCCCGGTCGTCCGGGTCGCTATAGTCATTGAGCAATTCAGCCAGCACCGGGTCGTCGGCTTCTGCATTGGCATCGGCAAAGATACGCGCGGCATCGGCCAGGCGGTCGCGGATCCGTTCACGCAGTTCTTCCGTGGCCGCTTCGGTGAAAGTCACCACCAGAATCTCCGGCGGCAACAGCGGGCGCGAGAAGGCATTGTCGTCGCCATGACCGAGAACCAGGCGCAAGTAGAGGGCGGCCAGGGTAAAGGTCTTGCCGGTGCCAGCACTGGCCTCGATCAGCCGGGTGCCGTGCAGTGGGAAGGTAATCGGGAGCGGACGTTCAGTGCTCATACGTCGTCTCCTGGCTCTTGCCACTGTGCATGTTGATAGAGCGGGGCATAGAGTTGTTCGGTCCAGTAGGCGAAGGCGCTGTGGTCGCCATGGCGGACAGCCAACATTGTGTCGAAGTCGGCCCAGGCCCGGGCAATGGCCGGTTCCTTGTCCTGTTCGCCAGTGTGCATGAAGCCGGATTCGAATACCTTGCGGGCCTCGTTGTCGCCGTTGTCTTTTTCTTCCCCTTTCAGCCAGGCAAAGGCGGTGGCGCAGGCGATGGGCAGGGGTTCGCACAGGGCTTGCTGCCAGGCATGGCCCAGTTGGTCCAGGCAGTGCTGCGCGTCGCTGCGGTTCAGGGGTGGCAGGGTGATGCGGCCATCCTGGCCCTGTATGTGGG
>NZ_LWEZ01000573.1:0-621 GCF_001634945.1 Alcanivorax sp. HI0044 | reverse complement strand
GGGTGCTGGGCAAAGTCAGCCGCAAACAGGCGGACCAGCGCTTCAGCTATGGCTACCAGCGGTTGTCAGTGCTGGCTGCGTTGCTCAATGCGCTGGTGCTGATTGCCGGGTCGATCTTCGTGATCAGCGAAGCCATTCCCCGCCTGTGGGCACCGGAAATGCCCAATGCCACCGGCATGCTGGCGTTGGCCATTCTCGGGGTGACGGTAAACGGTATTGGTGCCTGGCGGTTACTGCGCCAGTCCTCGTTGAATGCCAGTGTGATTCGCTGGCATCTGCTGGAGGATGTGCTGGGCTGGGTGGCCGTGTTGGTGGTGTCGCTGGTGCTGATGGTCTGGGAAATCCCGATTCTCGATCCCATTCTGTCCATCGGTTTCACCCTGTTTATTCTGTTCAATGTGGCGCGCAATGTATGGGCATCGTTGAAGGTCTTCCTGCAAGCGGTGCCGACGGAGGTGGATACCGATGCTCTGGTGGACGCCTTGCAGGCACCGCCGGCCGTAGCCGGTGTGCACCATGTCCATGTGTGGAGTCTGGACGGCCAGCAGCATGTGTTCAGCGCCCATATCAAGTTGGGTGGTGAGCCGCCCATGGAGGAGCTGCGGGGGCTCAAATCCCGCT
>NZ_LWEZ01000572.1:0-776 GCF_001634945.1 Alcanivorax sp. HI0044 | reverse complement strand
TCGGGATGAAAGGTATATCCCGTTGCCCATTATTTGAGCGCCTATGCCCGCGTAGCTCAGATCATGTCGTTCAATCGCACCGCAGGCTTGTACACGGCAACCTTTTTCCATGACCAAGGCGATTCTTCCTCGTTCGGTATTGTTAAGGATTTTTTCAAGCCATATCTCGTAAAGCCTAGTGGTTTTGGCTTCTGGTAGCGAAATATCGCGGGAGAAGCGACTCTCGAAATATACCCCGGCCATTAGTGCCAAGCACTGCGATCTGTCGTCTTCTCTATACTCGCGAACCAATGACAAGAATTTAGGTGGCTTGATGCCTTTGAGGGATCTCCAGCGGTACTCGCGTTTGATATCCAGAATCTCCGCTCCTAGGCCGAGCAAGGCATTCAGGCATAAGTAGTCGTCGATATCCACCTCGCATGAGGTGTGCAGTATGGAGGTTTCCTGCCTCATCTTATTGATGGTGTCGCGGAGTAAATTGCTCAGGGCCGATGGGGGGCACGTCGGGGCTGCAGCCAAGCTCATTCTCGCCATGGGTAGGCCAAAGTGTTGGGTATCCCAGTCTAGAGGTTTGATAGCGCAAGCGGCGATAACGCCATTTTGGTCATTGATCGTGGAGCAAACACCATCAGCTTTGACAGTCGACATCAATTCATATCGGAACAGACGTTGGTGGTCTTCTTGGCAAAGCTGTGGATGGCCACGATAGCGGGTGTAAATGGCTAGGGGGGTTAGATCAAGCGCCTGAATCTGGTTTGCCTGATGGAACTCTGTGG
>NZ_LWEZ01000571.1:0-758 GCF_001634945.1 Alcanivorax sp. HI0044 | reverse complement strand
TGCCCAAGCTCGAAAAGGCCCTGCGCCTGAAGCTGCGCGCGGCCCTGCGCCGGAAAGCCTGACTCACCTCCTCAGCCCAGATGCCTTTGTGAAAGTGAGCCGCCGTTTCTGTTTGCCTCGCCAGGCATCCGGTGCCCAGTGCCAGGCGTTTTCTCACAACCCGCGACGAACCCGCCCCGCTTCGCTATAATTCGCCCTCATTTTTTCTTGTTTAGAAGCGGTGATCATGGACAAAACCTACCAACCCGATCGCATCGAGCAATCCTGGTATGAACACTGGGAAAAGGCCGGTCATTTCAAGCCGAGCGGCCAGGGTGATTCCTTCTGCATCATGATCCCGCCCCCCAATGTGACCGGCAGCCTGCACATGGGTCACGCCTTCCAGGACACCATCATGGACACCCTGGTGCGCTACCGCCGCATGCAGGGCCGCAACACCCTGTGGCAGGTGGGCACCGACCATGCCGGCATCGCCACCCAGATGGTGGTGGAACGCAAACTGGCCGGCGAAGGCACCAACCGCCACGAGTTGGGCCGTGAGAAATTCCTTGAGAAAGTCTGGGAGTGGAAAGGCGAATCCGGCGGCACCATTACCCGCCAGCTACGCCGCATGGGCGCCAGCGTGGACTGGACCCGCGAGCGCTTCACCATGGACGACGGCCTCTCCAACGCCGTGCGCGAAGTCTTTGTGCGCCTGCACAAGGAAGGCCTGATCTACCGCGGCAAGCGGCTGGTCAACTGGGATCCTGCCCTGCACA
>NZ_LWEZ01000570.1:0-610 GCF_001634945.1 Alcanivorax sp. HI0044 | reverse complement strand
ACCCGGTTACGCATACGTTCGGCAAAAACCAGCGCATCGTTGAAGCTGGAGTCAGTCAGGGTGATGACAAATTCCTCGCCACCGTAGCGAGCCACGAAATCGGTATCGCTTTGCACCATTCCCAGAGGGACGCCGGCCACTTTTTTCAGGCACTCATCGCCCGCCGGGTGGCCATAGGTATCGTTGTATTGCTTGAAGAAGTCGATATCGAACAGCATCAGGGTGATGCGTTCCGGGGCATCCGGGTTGTTCTGGTTCAGCTTGTGATAGAGGTGGCTCAGGCGGCTTTCCATGCCCCGGCGATTGATGCAGCCGGTCATGCCGTCGACGGTGGCCTGATTTTCCAGTACCAGATTGGCTGAGTGTAATTCGTTTCTGTGCTGGAACAGTACGTGTTCGGAAAGGAAATGCTGTCGCAACAGACGTTCATACACGTATTGGCCAAACAAGCTCATGCTTGTAAAGGCCAGCGAGACCAGCACCAAGGTGGATGGTTCAAAGGGCTGCCGACCGGAACTGAGTTGCAGGCTGAAAATCATGCAGCCAATCATTACCACGGAGCTAATCAGTGCGGCATAGAATGGCACCCGTATCAGGATGCAGATCATCA
>NZ_LWEZ01000569.1:0-16035 GCF_001634945.1 Alcanivorax sp. HI0044 | reverse complement strand
ACGGGGCGCTGTATATGGTCGGCGCCTATGTCTCGTATATCACCATGGTCGACTTCGGTGTGAACTACTGGGTGGCCATGTTGCTGGCTGCCGTGGCAGTGGCGCTGCTGGCGGTACTGTGTGAACGGTTGGTGTTCAACCCGCTGCGCCATGCGCCCCCGATTCACGACAAGATTGCCGCCATCGGCATCATGTTGTTTCTCGAAGCGCTGGTGCAAATGCAGTGGGGCGCCGAGTTCCGTCGCATGCCCACGCCCTATACCGACATTCTCGATATTGCCGGCATGACCATTCCGGCTCAGCGGGTATTGATCATCGCGGGTGCGTTTTCGTTAATGGCAGTGCTGCATCTGTTCCTGAAGAAAACCATGACTGGCTCCACCATCGTGGCCATGGCCCAGAACCGTGAAGGCGCCTTTCTGGTCGGCATTGATGCCAACCGGGTGGCGATGATGACATTCGCTATTTCCGGGGCACTGGCGGCGGTTGGCGCCACCCTGTTCGCGCCGATCAACCTGGTCTACCCGGCCATGGGGCATCTGCTGATCATGAAAGCCTTTGTGATCATTATCCTGGGTGGCATGGGCTCCATACCCGGTGCCATTGTTGGTGGCCTGATCATCGGCTTTGCCGAAGCGTTCGGCGGCTTTTATATCTCCACCGATTACAAGGACATCATCGCGTTTGCCCTGCTCGTGGTGATTCTTTCCATCAAGCCGACTGGCCTGTTCAGCAAGGGGGTTCACTAATGAGTGCCCTGACCAAGATTTCCAATTTTTTTATGACCCCGGCCATGAAGATCGCAATGATCGTGGCGGCCTTGCTGTTCCCCTTTGTGGCGGGCAACGAGTACCAGATCTATGTGATGGCACTGGCGTTTGTCTGGGCCATTGCTGTGTACGGCATGAACATCATCACTGGCCTGTGTGGTCAGTTGAATCTTGCCCACGGCGGTTTCTTTGCCATGGGGGCGTACGCTCTGGCGATTCTTACTGTGGATCATGGCTGGGCCTTCTGGCCGGCGTTTATCGCGGCAGGGGCCGTGGGCGCTATCCTCGGTTTTCTGGTGGGGGTGATTTCCCTGCGCCTGAAAGAACACTACTTCGCCATCTTCACCCTGTGCGTGGGCTTCATTATTTATCTGTTGCTGGATAAGTGGGAAGAGCTGACCCACGGTGCCCTGGGGATTATCAATATTCCTGCGCCGAGCGGCTTCGGGCTGGTGGACTTCACCGAGACCACTCCGTTCTACTACCTGGCGTTGGCATTCATGGTGCTGTCCATCTGGCTGGCATCACGGATCGCGCATTCCCTGTTGGGGCGGACCTTCCTTGCCATTCGTATCAGTGATGACCTGGCGGCGTCGCTGGGGATCAACCTGATGCGCAACAAGGTGTTGGCGTTTGTGCTGTCTACCACCTACGCCAGTGTGGCGGGTGCGCTGTATGCCGGCATGGTGCGTTTCATCGGCCCGGCGGAAGCCGAGGTGACACACACCTTCGACATGATTACCTACCTGTTGGTCGGCGGCATTGGCACCCTGATGGGCCCGCTGCTGGGTACCCTGGTAATTACCTGGCTGACCCAGTCACTGCAGTTCCTGGAAGAGTACCGGATGATCGTGTTCGGGCCGATGCTGGTGGTGCTGGTGATCTTCTTCCCGAAAGGGGTCGTGGGTTCCTTCCTGTCCTGGCGCGGTCGTCGCCTTGCGGCGGCGCACGATGCCAGCCAGGCAAAAGAGAAGGCGGCCAGCAATACGTCGTCCAGCAAGTCCTCGGCAGCATCCACGCAGGAGGCCGGTAACCATGCTTAAGATTCATAACCTCACCAAACGTTTCGGCGGGCTGGCGGCGGTCAATAACGTCAGCATCGAATTCGAAGCCAACAAGATCAACGCCATCATCGGTCCCAACGGGGCCGGCAAGAGCACCTTCTTCAATCTGGTGGCCGGTGCCATGGCGCCCACCGAGGGGCGTATCGAATACCAGGGCATGGACATTACCGGCATGGCCTGTGATCGCATTGCCCGGCTGGGCATTGCACGCACTTTCCAGACCACCATGCTGTTCGATCAGTCCACGGTGCTGGACAACCTGATTGTGGGCCACCGTCTGCGCACCCAGTCACGCCTTTGGGATGTGATCATCAATTCCAAACGCCTGCGCGACGAAGAGAAAAAGTGTCGTGCCCGGGCCCAGGAAGTGCTGGATTTTGTCGGCCTGTCTCACATCGGTCATCGCATTACCGCGGATATCAGCCAGGAAGAGAAAAAGCGCGTGGCATTTGCGCTGGCACTGGCAACGGATCCGGAGCTGGTGCTGCTGGATGAGCCGGCAGGCGGGATCAACCCGGAAGAAACGGAAAACCTGGCGGCCTTGATTCGCAAGATGGTGGATCACGGTGTCACGGTCTGCCTGATTGAGCACAAGATGGACATGATCATGAGCCTGGCGGACAAGATCATGGTGATCGACCACGGTGAAAAAATTGCCGAAGGCACGCCGGATGAAGTGAAAAACAATCCGTTGGTGATCGAAGCCTATCTGGGGAGTGATGAAGATGCTGCAGCTTAATAACGTGGAAGCCCGTTACGGCAGTTTCAAGGCGCTGGAGCAGGTCTCCATGTCCGTGGAGCAGGGCGAACTGGTGGTGCTGTTAGGCGCTAACGGCGCAGGAAAAAGCACGTTGTTCAATACCATCAGCGGGCTGATCAAGCCATCGGCGGGCACCATTACCCTGGATGGCACCGATGTCACCGGCCTGAAACCGTCGGGTCTGGTGCGCAATGGCGTGGTGCAGTGTCCGGAAGGGCGCAAGCTGTTTCCGGAAATGTCGGTGTTGAAAAACCTGATGCTGGGCGCCTATGTGCATCGTCGCAACAAGGCGGAGATCAAGAAGACACTGGAAGAAATTCTGGCGCTGTTTCCGATTCTCGATGAAAAAAAGGACCAGTCTGCCGGGTCTCTCAGTGGTGGTCAGCAGCAAATGGTGGCCATTGGCCGCGCCATGATGGGCCGCCCGAAAGTGTTATTGCTGGATGAGCCCTCGCTGGGTCTGGCGCCCCTGGTGGTCAAGCAGATGTTTGAAACCATCAAGGGCATCAACGAGCAGGGCACCACGGTTTTGCTGGCGGAGCAGAATGCCTTCGCCGCACTCAAGATTGCCCACCGTGCCTATGTGATCGAAAACGGTCGCCTGGTCATGGAGGGTGATAAAGACGCAATGCTGGGTAACGAAGCCATTCGCAAGGCCTATATCGGCGCGTAATTGTTATCCGGTAGCAGCGTGTGCGCTACAACATAATCAATTGCTACAACACAAGACTCACGGTTTGAGCAAAACAACAACGGGAGAGTTTCATGGGTAACGGAAAACAGACTCTGGTCAAAACCTTTCGCAAGCTGGCCTGTGCCAGCGCAATCGCCCTGGCAGCCACGGGCGCGCAGGCGGCAGAAGAGGTCAATATCGGTTTCACCGGGCCTTTGAGTGGTGGTGCGGCGTTATACGGCCAGAACACCCTGGAAGGTTTGCAGATGGCTGCAAAGGAAATCAACGAAGCCGGTGGTTTTACCGTCGCTGGCGAGACCTACGAGATCAACCTGGTGTCGCTGGATGACAAGTATTCGCCCAGTCAGGCAGCGGTGAACGGCAAGCGGCTGGTGCAGCAGTACAGTGCGCCGGTGATTTTTACGCCGCACTCCGGCGGCACCTTTGCACTGCAAGCGTTCAACGAACGCGATGGTTTTGTGGTGATGTCGTACACCTCGGTGCCCACGGTGACAGAGAAAGGCAATGAGCTGACCGTACGGATTCCGCCCACCTTTACCGGTTACATGAAGCCGTTTACCAAAATCGCCATGAAGGAAAACGGCAAGAAAGTGGCTGTGGCCAACGCCACCCACGACTATGCGAAATACTGGACCAAGGCCTTTGTTCCCACCTGGGAAGCCATGGGCGGTACCGTGGTGGCGGATAACCCGATGGACTACAACAAATCTGCGGATTTCTACACCGGTGTGAGCAAGGTGCTGGCGGAGAAACCGGATGTGATGTTCATTGGTGGTGCGTCCGAACCCACCGCGCTGGTGGCGAAACAGGCTCGTGAATTGGGTTTCAAGGGTGGTTTCGTGATCATGGACCAGGCCAAGATGGGGGAAATGTCCAAGATCATCGGTGGCTACAAAATGCTGGAAGGGTCCGTGGGTGTGGTGCCGCTGACACGTTATGAAGAGCCGGGTGCCAAGGCGTTTGTGGCCAAGTATCACAAGCAGAACGCGGAGAAGGACCCGACCACTGAAGTGGCCTATAACTACTTCGCTTTGTACACGGTGGTTCAGGCCATGCAGGAAGCCGGTACCGTTGAAGATGCCAAGGCAATTCGTGGCGCTTTCGGTGCGGCGCTGAAGAACCTGAAGCCGGAGAATAATCCTTACGGTGTGACGGCAATTGATGACAAGGGCGGCATGATGGCTGATCCGAATATCGCCACCGTGAAAAATGGCGAAGTGGTATTGCAGCGCATGTCTGAAGTGCTGGCTGAATAAGCCGTTATCACGAAAGCGGGGCGCCAGGCGCCCTGTTTTTCGGCCCCTTTTAAATAATGAAATTATGTTCCGAAATAATTGAAACCAGCTTGTCTTTGCTTATACTGGTATCAATCTGATCCTTTCCAGTGCGGCCCGTTAACAGGGCTGGCGCTGCCTTTTACGCCGTATCGGCGATGCAGACGCGAAAGGATGTCCTGAGGAGAGTCGTAATGAGTAACCCGGTCAGCCTCAGTCGCGATAGCGACATTGGCGTTATCCGCATCAATTATCCCCCGGTAAATGCGCTGGGCCATGGCGTACGTGAAGGCCTGCAGCAATGCCTTCGTGATGCGCTGGCAGATGAACAGATTCGGGCGGTGGTGGTGATCGGTGAAGGAAAAACCTTCCCGGCCGGTGCCGATATCCGTGAATTCGGCAAGCCCCCCCAGCAGCCGGCGCTGCCGACTGTTATTGACGAATACGAAGCCAGCGACAAGCTGGTGGTGGCGGCCATCCACGGCACGGCGTTGGGTGGTGGCCTTGAAGTCGCGCTGGGCTGTGACTATCGGGTGGCGCTGGACAGCGCACGCCTGGGCCTGCCGGAAGTGAAACTGGGGCTGCTCCCCGGTGCCGGTGGCACGCAGCGTTTGCCGCGCCTGGTGGGGGCGCAGAAAGCGCTGGAAATGGTTGTCGGCGGGAACCCGGTGAAAGCCAAAGAAGCCCTGTCGCTGGGGTTGGTTGATGAGATGGTCAGCGGTGATCTGTTGGAGGGGGCGCTGGCGTATACCCGTCAATTGCTGGCCGATAACGCTCCCTTGCGAAAGCTCCGTGATCTGGCCGTGCCGGATGCGCAAGACGGTTTGTTCGACCAGTTCGAGCAATCCATCGCCCGTAAACAGCGCGGTTTCAAGGCGCCATTCTCTTGCATCAAGGCGGTGAAAGCGGCGGTGGAGCTGCCGTTCGATAAAGGCGTGGAGCGCGAGCGTGAGTTGTTCTTCGAATTGCTGGTGTCCCCGGAATCGGCCGCCCAGCGCCATGTGTTTTTTGCCGAGCGTGAAGTGGCCAAGGTGCCGGGCCTGGACAAGAACACCCCCAAGCGCGAGATCAACCAGGTGGCGGTGATCGGTGCCGGCACCATGGGCGGTGGCATCGCCATGAACTTTGCCAATGCCGGGATTCCCGTGCGCCTTCTGGAGGTGAAGGAAGACGCGCTGGAGCGCGGTGTGGCGGTGATTCGCAAGAACTACGAAAACACCGAAAAAAAAGGCCGTATCACCGATGAGCAGGTGGAACAGCGCATGGCGCTGATTCAGCCCACCTTGAGCTACGATGATCTGAGCGATGTGGACCTGGTGATTGAAGCCGTGTTCGAAAACATGGATGTGAAAGAAGCCGTGTTCAGCGAACTGGATCGGGTGTGCAAGCCCGGTGCCATTCTTGCTACCAACACCTCCACGCTGGACGTGGATCGTATCGCCAGCTTCACTGGCCGCCCGGAAGATGTCATGGGCATGCATTTCTTCAGCCCGGCCAATGTCATGAAGTTGCTGGAAAATGTTCGCGGTGAGAAAACCTCGGATGAGGTAATCGCCACTGTGATGGACCTGAGCCGCCGGATTGGCAAGGTCGGTGTGCTGGTTGGGGTGTGTCATGGCTTTGTGGGCAACCGCATGTTGCATCGCCGTCAGGCGGAAGCCGTGGAGCTGGTCAACGAAGGTGCCAGCCCCCAGCAGGTGGACAAGGTGTTGTTCGACCTGGGCTTCCCCATGGGGCCGTTTGCCATGTCTGATCTGGCGGGCATGGATGTGGGCTACCGCATTCGTGAAGAGCTGCGCAAGGAAGATCCGGCCAATGGTCCGGCACGTAACTGGACTGACGAGCTGGTGGAGGCGGGACGTCTGGGCCAGAAAACCCAGGCCGGCGTATTTGACTATAAAGACGGCGATCGTACCCCTGTACCTTCAACCGCTGTGGACGGCATTATTGAACAATACCGCAGTGATAACGGCATCACCCCGCGTGAGATCAGCGACCAGGAAATCCTGGAGCGTTGCATGTATGTGATGGTGAACGAAGGTGCCAAAATCCTGGAAGAAGGCATCGCTGCCCGTCCACTGGATGTGGATGTGATCTGGATCTACGGCTACGGCTTCCCGGTGTACCGGGGTGGCGTGTTGTTCTGGGCAGATCAGGTGGGTGTAAAAGCCATCTTTGAAAAAGTGAACGAGATCTATCAACAAACCGGCTCGGATGTCTGGAAGCCTGCCAAACTGCTTGGCGATCTGGCAGAGCAGGGCAAGGGCTTCTACAGCAAATAAGCATTAGCTGAGGTAATCATGGATATTAATTTTACCCCGGAAGAACTGGCGTTTCGCGATGAAGTGCGCGTCTTTCTGGATACCAAGCTGCCGAAAGACATCGCCAGCAAAGTGAAGAACAGTCAGCATCTGAGCAAAGACGACTCTGTTCGCTGGCAGAAAATTCTCAATGAACAGGGCTGGATGGCCCTGCATTGGCCGAAAGAGCATGGCGGCACCGGCTGGTCACCGATTCAGAAGCATATTTTTGAAGAAGAATGTGCAGAGTACGGTGCCCCGAGCGTGCTGCCGTTCGGTGTGAACATGGTGGCGCCGGTGATCATCAAGTTCGGTACCGAAGAGCAGAAGCAGAAGTACCTGCCGCCGATTCTCAACAGCGATGTGTGGTGGTGCCAGGGTTACTCCGAGCCGGGTGCCGGTTCTGACCTGGCGGGCCTGAAAACCAAGGCGGCCCGTGAAGGTGACCACTACATCGTTAATGGCCAGAAAACCTGGACCACCCTGGGTCAGCACGCAGACTGGATCTTCTGTCTGGTGCGCACCGATCCCAATGCCAAGAAACAGGAAGGTATCTCCTTCTTGTTGATCGACATGAAAACGCCGGGGATCACCGTCCGCCCATTGATTACCCTGGACGGCGAGCACGAAGTGAACGAAGTGTTCTTTGATGATGTGAAAGTGCCGGTGGAAAACCTGGTCGGCGAAGAGAACAAGGGCTGGACCTGCGCCAAGTACCTGTTGACCTTTGAGCGTACCGGTATTGCCGGTGTGGGGCAGTCCAAGGCGGCCCTCAAGCACCTTAAAGAGGTGGCGCGCAAGGTGCAGCAGAACGGCAAGCCGCTGATTGAGGATCCTTTGTTCCGCAACCGTTTGGCGGACGTGGAAATGGAACTGATGGCCTTGGAAATGACCAACCTGCGCACTGTGGCTGCGGCCCAGGCCGGTGGTGTGCCCGGTGCAGAAAGCTCTTTTCTGAAAATCATGGGCACCGAACTGCGTCAGGAAATTACCGACCTGTTCCGCCGTGCAGCAGGCCCCTACGCCCAGCCGTTCCTGCCGGAAACCTTCGATGCGGATTATGACGGCGAGCTGGTCGGGCCGGAATTCGCCAATACGGTGTCCGCCAAGTACTTCAATATGCGCAAGCTGTCGATCTTCGGCGGCTCCAATGAAATTCAGAAGAACATCATCGCCAAGATGATTCTCGGTCTGTAAGGAGTATTGAGCATGGATTTTAAACTGAGCGACGAACAGCGCATGCTCGAAGAAACCGTGGGCCGTCTGGTTCGCGATGGTTATCCCTTCGACGTACGCGAGAAAGCCCGCACCAGTGAACTGGGTTATTCCGCAGAAATGTGGCAGCAGTTTGCCGAGCTTGGCCTGTTGGGCGTGCCGTTCTCCGAAGACTTCGGTGGTTTCAACGGCGGTGGGCCGGAACTGATGGTGGTGGCTGAAGGCTTTGGCCGTGGCCTGGTGCTGGAACCTTATCTGGCCACAGTGGTATTGAGCGGCACATTGATCAATTCACTGGGCAGCGATGCGCAGAAAGAAAAACTGATCAGCGCCATTGTTGGTGGTGAGTTGCGTCTGGCACTGGCGGCTTACGAGCCGCAAGGCCGTTACGACCACACCCATGTGGCGGCCACCGCAGAGAAAAGTGGCGATGGCTACAGCCTGACGGGCAACAAGGCCGTGGTACTTCATGGCGACAGCGCCGACCAGCTGGTGGTGATTGCCCGTACCGGTGGTAATGGCACGGACCGTGATGGTTTGTCCGCGTTTATCGTCGATGCCAACGCCGACGGTGTCAGCCGTCGCGGTTACGAAACCATTGATGGGCTGCGTGCGGCAGAAATCACTTTCAACGGTGCGGCGGCGGAATTGCTGGGCGAAGAAGGCAAGGCCATCGATGCGCTGGAAGCCTCCCTGGCGCTGGGCATTGTGGCCCTGTGCGCAGAAGCTACCGGTGCCATGGAAGTGGCCTGTGATCAGACCCTGGATTACATCAAGGAGCGTCAGCAATTTGGTGTGGCCATTGGCAAGTTCCAGGCGCTGCAACATCGCATGGTGGAAATGCGTATGGAGCTGGAAAAAGCCCGCTCCATGACCATTTTTGCAGCCTGCTCTCTGGACGCTCCTGCTCAGGTCTGTGCCAAGCGTGTGGCTGCCGCCAAGGCGATTATCGGCAAGTCCGGTCGCAAGGTAGCGGAAGAAGCCATCCAGTTGCATGGCGGCATGGGCATGATGGAAGAAACTGCCGTGGCCCATTACGCCAAGCGGATTGTGCTCATTGATCACCAGCTGGGTGATCTGGGTTATCACATGCAGCAGCTGGAAAGCTTGCTGGATGTGGATGACGATGCAGCATAAGTAGATGAAAAAGGGCGGCTTCGGTCGCCCTTTTTTGTTGTCTGTGGCGGTCGCTAACGACACAGGGGCGGCCTGAAACGACAATCCACGCAATGCGCTATTTGAAGCGGGCCAGCCTTCCCCCAGTGTGTGGACTGACTTTTACTGTTTTGCGTTTTACGGGAGAGAAAGCATGAGTGTGAATCGCCAGATTATTTTATCCGAGTACCCCAAGGGGATGCCCCAGCCTGAACATCTGCCTTTGAAGGAAGGCGCGATGCCGTCGCCGAAAGAGGGCCAGGTCCTGATCAAGACCATCTACCTGTCACTGGACCCCTACATGCGTGGGCGCATGAGCCCGGCCAAGTCCTATGCGGCCAGCGTGGAGCTGGGTGATGTGATGCAGGGCGGTACCGTCGGCCAGGTTGTGGAATCGCGCCTGGAAGGTTATGAAGCCGGTGACTATGTGCTGGGCTTCGGTGGCTGGCAGGAATACTCCGTGCAGGGCAAAGAGATGCTGCGCAAGCTGGACCCGAAACAGGTACCGATCAGCACGGCGCTGGGCGTGCTGGGTATGCCGGGCTTTACCGCCTATGCGGGGTTGCTGGAAATTGGTCAGCCCAAAGAAGGCGAAACCGTGGTGGTCTCTGCGGCCAGCGGCGCGGTGGGTCAGATCGTCGGGCAGATCGCCAAGATCAAAGGTTGCCGCGTGGTCGGCGTTGCCGGTGCACCGGACAAGTGCCAGCACGTGGTGGATACCTATGGCTTTGATGCCTGTGTGAACTACAAGGACGACGACTTCGAAGCTCAACTGAAGGCCGCCTGCCCCAATGGCATCGATGTGTATTTTGAAAACGTGGGTGGCAAGGTGTTTGATGCGGTGATGAAGCTGGTGAATGACTTCGCCCGTATTCCCCTGTGTGGCCGTATCGCCCATTACAACGATACCGAAGCGCCCCAGGGGCCGGATCAGCTGCCCGGGTTCTTGACCAAGCTGCTGGTGAAGCGGGTGCTGATCAAGGGCTTTATCCAGTTCGATTATGCGCCCCTGATGAAAGATTTTGTCCGCGATATGAGCGCCTGGATGCAGGCCGGCAAAATCCAGTACCAGGAAGATGTGGTTGAAGGTCTGGAAAACACCGTGGATGCCTTCCAGGGGCTGCTGCAAGGCCGTAACCGGGGCAAGCTGCTGGTACGGGTCAGCGAAGATACCTCCCGGTAATGGCAACAGTGGAGGCGCAGGTCCAGGCGCTTTTTGCTCTGCATGGCCCGCGCTACCGCTGGCTCGCAACGATAACGGTGATGCTGGGCACCATGTCCGTGGTGCTGGCATCCACCATTATCAATGTGGCGATTCCCACCATCATGACCGAGTTCCAGCTGGCGCAGGATCAAGTGCACTGGCTGGCCACCGGTTTCCTGGCAGCAATGACAGTAGGCATGCTGCTCAATGCCTGGTGTACCCAACGATTTGGGGCCCGTGGCGCTTATTTGTTGGCCATGGGCCTGTTCGTGGTGGTGTCCATTGTGGGGGCTGCCAGTGAACATTTTCCCTTGCTGGTGGCTGCCCGGGTAGGGCAGGGCCTGCTGGCCGGGCTGATCCAGCCGCTGGCCATGATTACCATCTTCCAGGTGTTCCCTCTCAATCGTCGCGGTCAGGCCATGGGTATCTATGGGCTGGGTGTTGTATTGGGACCGGCCATTGCTCCGGCCATTGGCGGGGTGCTGGTGGATACGTTGTCTTGGCGGGCGGTGTTCCTGGTGGTGTTGCCGGCCTGTGTCGTGGGCATGATCATGGCGGCCCGATATCTGCCACGGCGTGAAGCTGAGGCGGACCCGGTTGCACTCGACAGGGTGGGGCTGATCTCGCTGGCGCTGGGTATCACAGCCTTGCTGTGGGCACTGGCCAATGGGCATCGCCGCGACTGGGTTGATCCGGTGCTGTTGCTGGCGTTTTTCGGTGGCCTGGGGCTGACCGCTTTCTTTGTTTATTGGCAAACCCGTTTGCAGCATCCGTTAATGGATCTGCGGGTGTTTCGCTACCGGGGCTTCACTGGCAGTTTCATCATGTCCATGGTGATTGGTGCCGGGGTGTTCGCTTCCACCTACATCACTCCATTGTATTTTCAGCAAGTGCTGGGCGAGAGCGCGGCCAGCGCGGGGCTGATGTTGATGCCGGCGGGCCTGGCCATGGCCTTTACCTTTCCGGTAGCGGGCCACCTGACCGACCGTTTCCCGGAAACGCGCATCATGGCTGCGGGGCTGGTGTTGTTTATTTTCAACATGGTGCTGATGGCCGGTGCCAACCTGGGCACGTCGGCGGTGTGGCTGGTGTGGTGGACCTTGCTGGGTCGGGTGGGTTTGGGGCTGATGATGCCGCCATCGTCCACCGGGGCATTGGGTTTGTTGCCGCCGGGCCTGATTCCCCAGGGCTCGGGCATCTTCAATTTTGGTCGCCAGATTGGTGGCGCGCTGGGCGTGAATCTGTGCGCCCTGTGTATTCAGTTTTTCAGTGAATCTTTTGCACAGACCCGGCCGGATGCGTCGGCGGCGCAATCCTTTGAGGCGGGTTTTGATATGGCATTTCTGCTGTTGCTGGCCATTTTTGTGGTGGCGCTGGTGCCGCTACGCAGCATGCAGCAGGGGATGCGACATTTGGGAGAGCAAAGAGCATGAGCAAGACCGGGAATAACAAGCCGGACATTCTGGTAATCGGCGCCGGCGCCATTGGCAGTTTTTATGGCGCGATTCTGAAGCGGGCGGGTTGTACCGTGAGCGTGGTACTGCGGTCGGATTATGACGCAGTAAAAGCTGACGGCTTTCGCTTTACCAGCCCCCTGGGTGAACTGTCGTGGACACCGGATCAGGTCTATCAACCGGGCGATACTCCGGGGCGCCTTCCGGATTATGTGTTGCTGTGCGTCAAGGTGCTGCCGGGGGTGGACCGGGCTGAACTGGTGCGCCCCTGGATGGGGGAGCAGACCGGGCTGGTGTTGATTGAGAACGGTCTGGATATCGAGCGTGAGCTGGCGGATGCCTTCCCGCGCAATCCTCTGGTGAGCTGCCTGGCGTTTATTGCGGTGAGTCGCACTGGCCCGGGTACCGTTAACCATCAGGCCTATGGGCAGCTGGTGATGGGCAATTTCCCCACGGGCTTTGATCACCACTGCGCGCAGTTGGCGGGCTTGTTCCGCGAGGGTGGTATCGATATCAACGAGACGGATGCTGTGGTTGGCGAACGGTGGCGCAAATGTGTCTGGAATACCCCGTTCAATCCGTTGAGTGTACTGGCCAACGGGGCCGATACCTTGGCCATGCTCGATGCGCCGGGCGGCGAAGGGCTGATTCGCACCTTGATGGAAGAGGTGATTGCGGTGGCCCAGGCCGATGGCTACCCCATGCCGGACGGTATTATCGAGAAGAACCTGTCGGGCACCCGTGCCATGGGCGCGTATAAAAATTCCATGGCGCTGGATTACCTGAACGACAGGCCCATCGAGCTGGATGCGATTCTTGGCAATGTGGTGGCCATCGCGGACCGCCTGAATGTGCCCGTGCCGCACTTGCGCACGGTGTTGGTGGCGCTGCGTATGCGCCAGGCATGACGACTCGCCACTGAAGCCAATAAAGCACCTCACTTGAACAGGGTTCGCAATGTATATAGTATTGCGAATCGTTTTCATTTGTATTGGGGTGTATTGATGAATTTCCGAATTAGCCGTCTCCACGGGGGAGTGCTGCTGGGGTTGGCTTCGCTGGCGTCAGCAGGGGCGGCGTTGCCGCAGAGCGTTTTGGCCGACAACGCCCAGAGTGGCGCGCACCAACAACAGCGGGTCCGTGTCGCCTTACCGGCCCAGGCCCTGTCACGCTCCCTGGCACAAATGTCCCGGCAGACCGGAATCCAGATTCAGCAGGCCAGTGGGCTGGCAGGCAACACCGTGGTCAACGCGGTCAATGGCACCATGGCGCTGTCGTTGGCGCTGGATACCCTGCTGGCAGGGACCGGTATCACCTACCGTTATACCGATGACGGTGCGGTGCTGGTGGGCGAGCCCTCTGCGGCATCAAGTCAGGATGCCAGCACGTTGGCGGCGATCAATGTCTCCGCCCAAACCGAGGTAGAGGAGTCGGCCTGGGGGGCGGCGAGTCAAGGATACATGGCGACGCATAGTGCCACCGGCACTAAGACTGACGCACAAATTGTTGAAATTCCCCAATCCGTTTCCGTGGTCACCCGTCAGGAAATGGATGACCGTGGCTCTGAAACGGTGATGGATGCCGTGCGTTATACCGCCGGGGTGCAAACCGAAGGGCAAGGTATCGACAGCCGGGTGGACGATATTCGCATCCGGGGTTTCGATGCCTCCAGCTGGAGCAATAATCTGTACCTGGATGGGTTGCGTATGCCCCGGGGTGGTCAGTGGACTACGCCGCAGATCGATGCCTATGGCCTGGAGCGGGTGGAAGTGTTAAAGGGGCCGGCTGCTGTGCTTTACGGTCAGGTGGCTCCTGGCGGTCTGGTCAACATGGTCGCCAAGCGACCGACCTATGATCAAACCAATGAAGTGGTGCTGGAAGCTGGCAGCTTTGACCAGTACGAAGGCTCCTTCGATGTGGGCGGGGACCTGGGCAAAAGCGGCAAGGTGATTGGCCGTTTGGTGGGGAGCTACAACGACGGCGATTCCCAGGTGGATGAAACCGAACTGAGCCGCACCTACCTGGCGCCCAGTGCCACGGTATTTCTCACCGATGATACCGAGATTACCTTCCTGTCTTACTACCAGAAGGATGAGGGCGGCTCTACGTTCCAGTTTTCCCCAATCAAGGGCATGCTGGAGCCGACTCCTTTCGGCTATATTGATCGCAGCACGTTCCTGGGGGAGCCGGACTGGAATACCTATGACCGTGAGCAGTGGGCCATTGGCTATGACCTGACTCACTACATCAATGATGCCTGGTCATTCCGCCAGAATGCCAAGTACAACCACGTGGAATCCCTGTTCGAGACCGTGGTGTCTGCGACCTTCACCAATGGTGGCCTGTTGGCGGATGAGCGGACTATGGACCGTCGCGCGGTTCGTGGTGAAGGCGATCTGGACAGCATTGCGGTGGATAACCAGTTCAAGGTGGTCTTCAACACCGGTGAAATGCGCCACAGCATGCTTATGGGTCTGGACTACCTGAGCACTGACTGGACCCATGACCGTTATCTGGTCTGGCCAATGGTAGGTGGCCCGGTAGCTCCGATAGACGTGTTTGATCCTGTATACAGTGGTGCTGCGGGCTTTGAAGATGCACTGATTCCACAAATTCTTACCGATGTAAGCGACGAGCAGATTGGGGTGTATCTGCAGGATATGATTGCGCTGGATAACTGGCGTTTCACTTTGGGAGGGCGTCAGGACTTTTTTGATTACGAAGCTGATCAGGGAAACATGAATCGTGCCGCACCCGGTACCGTCACCCGCTCTCGTGATTCAGCCGACGATGAGGCCTTCACCTGGCGTGCCGGTGCAACTTACCTGTTCGACAATGGCGCGGCTCCTTACGCCAGTTACGCCACATCGTTTGAACCACTGACCGGTTTTGATACCAGCGAAAGTCCCTTTGAACCGTCCGAAGGCGAGCAGTTCGAATTGGGCGTCAAGTATCAGCCACCGCGCAGCAACAGCCTGGTCACCCTGTCTGTGTTCGATCTTACCCAGACCAACCTGGTGGTGTCTGATCCCAACCCGCCGGTTTCCGCTGCCTGTAATGCGGATAATTCCTGCCGACGCCAAACCGGAGAAACCCAAACCCGGGGTGTGGAGCTGGAAGGCAAGGCCTGGCAGGAAGATGGGCTCAGCGTGACGGTGAGCTACACCTATCTGGATGCAGAAATTACCAAGGAAACGGACGCAACCTTGAAGGGCAACGACAAGGAATATGTGCCCAGGAATAGCGCGGCCCTGTGGTTGGACTACAAGTGGCAACAAGGTTTCCTGCGCGGTCTGGGGCTGGGGGCCGGTGCACGGTTCACCGACAGCCTGTATGGCGATGCAGCCAACAGCTACAAAGTGGACAGCTACACCCTGTATGACGCCTCCGTGCGTTATGACATGCGCTACGTCGGCCTCGATGGCGTCATGTTATCCCTGACGGGACGTAATTTGGCGGACGAGGAATTCCTCAGCTCCTGTAGCCAATATGGCTGTTCCTACGGCACCGCTCGCCATGTAACGGCGGGGGTCAGCTACCGCTGGTAAACCATCAGCCGGCCCGCCATTGAGCGCGGGCCGGCCTGATTGGATGGACAGGTTATGACATACCTTTTAACCGGTCTCGCCACGTTGGGTGCGGGCCTTTTCTTTTATCTGACGCTGAATAATCAGCAATGGTTAAAGCAGCCATTGTCGTCGCGCTGCCGACCGTTGGCGTTAGTCGTCCTCGTCGCCAGCGTCGCGGGGTGGATGTTTCTCATGGATAGCAAAGCCGGTTTCTTTGCGGTGCTGGTGGTGTTGATGCTGGTGTTTGGCACGTTACCGTTGCTGTCGCTGCTGAAAACCGGGGAGGGGAAATAATGGCCAAGCCCAAAACGCCGGCGATACAACCGGACTGGATCAGCAAAACGCTCGCCGGTGCCCTGTTGGGCTTCGCGCTGGCGGTGGCCATTAGTGGTCTGTTTGCCTGGTGGGGCCCCGGGGGCATAGGGGCGCCGGACAAGGTGCAGTTCAATATGTGGGCGATCTCTCTCTACTGGATGACCGTATGGAGCCTGGTCTACCTGTTCCGCACTGGGCTGCGTGCCTGGTTGGTACTGGGCAGCGCCACAACGGCAGCCCATGTTGCCTTGTTTATTACAC
>NZ_LWEZ01000568.1:0-815 GCF_001634945.1 Alcanivorax sp. HI0044 | reverse complement strand
CGGGCTTCATCCGCCGTCAGGTTTGCCAACTGGTGTTGCACCAGCATGGCCTGGGCCTGCGGCACACTCTGCTCCATGGACACATCCAGCAGCTGGTGCAGACTGTCCGGCGAACCGTCCATTTCGCCGGGTTCATGGAGGGCTTCAAGGCGGTGCTTCAACCCGTGCAGCAGCTCCTGCTCCACCTCGTGATAACGGGCATCTGCACGCTGTACCGGCGGCAATTGCAGCAACAGCTGCTGGATCCGCGCCCGTAGCGATGCGGGCGACAATGGGGAGTCAGACACATTCGTTCCCTGTTGTTATTGTCGTTGTGGGCTTTCCCGGCCTTCCTTTCATACCGGCAAAGGAAACAGCCTGCCCTTTATTATTGAGTGTCCGGTCTTTTCGCGCGACTGCAAGTTACTGTGCGTATGCTTTCGGCAACCATGCAGCCCTCAGGGGCGTTCGCGCAACGCCAGCACCCGCGTGCGCAGATCGCCGGCTTGCACGGACTGGGGCGGCACCCCCGTACCAACAGCCAGTTTGATTCGCGACCAGAAACGCCGGGGCAGGCGGGTCAGTGCCTTGCCACCCTTATGGCTGAACACGCTGCCCCACAATCCGGACAGGGCCATGGGAATAACCGGCACCGGGCTGTCACTGACAATTTTCTCAATGCCCGCGCGAAATTCATCGATCTCACCGTCACCGGTGAGCTTGCCCTCAGGGAAGATACATACCACTTCCCCGGCGGCCAGCTCTTCACGAATACGCACAAAGGCTTGTTCGTAAATGGCCGGATTACGGCTTTTCGAATCAATCGGGATGGTCTT
>NZ_LWEZ01000567.1:0-889 GCF_001634945.1 Alcanivorax sp. HI0044 | reverse complement strand
ACAACCAGCTCGACTGACTCACCCCGGAGAAATCCACCATGCCCATGGCCAGGGCGGTCAGGTAACCCGCCATCACGCCACACAGAATCGGTAGCAACCGAAATAAACCATGCCCCAGGGTGGCCACCAGCATGGTGGTCAGTAGCGACACCATGGAGACCAGCAGGGCATCCGCGTACGGAAACATCTGCAGTTCACCGTTGCCGGACATGCCCATGGCAAAGTTCACCGCCGTGGGCGCCAGGCTAAGCCCGATGACCATAATGATGGGGCCGGTGACCACCGGCGGCATCAGGCGGTGCAGAAAGCCCGGCCCCCGCCACTTCACCAGTGCACCCAGAATCACATAGACCACAGCGGTACAGAACAACGCCCCCATGGTGGCCGGCACGCCCCACTGCTGTACCCCATGGGAAATCGGTGCCACAAAGACAAACGAGGACGCCAGGAAAACAGGAATCGAACGGCGAGTAATCCACTGGAACAACAATGTGCCCAGCCCCGCGGTAAACAGCGCCACACTGGGATCCAGCCCGGTCAGTAACGGCATTAATACCATGGCCCCAAAAGCCACAAACAGCATCTGCGCGCCGATGAGGATGATTTTCCAGTTCCAGAATCCGCCGGCCTGACTCATGTACAGCTCCTGATTTGTGATTGCCTGTGGCTTAGGCCACCGGGCGATACCCGGTTATTTGGTCCCGAAAATCTTGTCTCCGGCATCTCCCAGGCCCGGCATGATATAGCCCTCTTCGTTCAGCCCCTGATCCACCGAAGCGGTGTAAAGGGAGACATCCGGGTGCGCCTCCTGGACCTTGCGAATACCCTCCGGGGCTGCCACAAGTACCAGGGCACGAATCTGGGTACAGCCGGCTTTTTTCAGCATATC
>NZ_LWEZ01000566.1:0-884 GCF_001634945.1 Alcanivorax sp. HI0044 | reverse complement strand
TGGACGACCGCAGCCGCGACATTCTGGAACGCCGCTGGTTGGCCGACCAGAAAGCCACCCTGCAGGAGCTGGCCGATGAATACAGCGTGTCTGCCGAGCGCATCCGCCAGCTGGAAAACAACGCCATCAAGAAGCTGCGAAACGCCATGGCGTAAAGAGACGCAACAGGCAACACGCCAAAGCCCCTTTTCGGGGGGCTTTTTTGTGCCGTTTTACGGCAACGACACGCATCATGCGGTCGTACCTTATTCCCGCTGCAGGAACCGAGCTTGCGAAGGTAACAGCCACTGGCTGGCCGTAAGGGTGAGCGAAGCGAATAACGCCACTTGAGGCGCGAATAGCGGCCCCTCGCAACCCCTTCTCGTTACTCGAAACGACATCCCTCGCCAAGGCTCGGGTTCGCGCCCCAAGCGGCGCTCCTACCCTCGCAACGAATGTACCCCGCGACACGGATATTCCGGTACACTATGCAACCCGAGGCGGCACTCGTTTTGACCGCCACTGCGGAGTCCTGAATGAAAACCCTGCTTATCCTCGGCGCCCTCAACAGCGCCCTTGCCGTCATGCTCGGCGCCTTCGGTGCCCATGGCCTGAAAGCCCGCGTGGATGAATCCCTGCTCGCCACCTGGGCCACCGCCAGCGAATACCATTTCTTCCATGCGCTGGCACTATTACTGGTGGGCTTACTGGCGAAAACGTTCGGCGCCTCCAGCATGGTCACTGCCGGCTGGGTGTTGTTTGCCGGAATGCTGGTATTCAGTGGTAGCCTGTACGTACTGGTGTTGAGCGGGCAGAAATGGCTTGGCGCCATCACCCCGCTCGGTGGCACCGCGCTAATCATCGGCTGGCTGATGCTGGCCTGGTCCCTTTTCAAACACGCTTGA
>NZ_LWEZ01000565.1:0-624 GCF_001634945.1 Alcanivorax sp. HI0044 | reverse complement strand
ACTATAGGCCCCCTGGCTTTCACCCACACCCCGGAAATTGAAGCGCACCACCACGGCCCCTTTATCCCGGGCCAGCCGAGCCAGGGTTGTCACCACCTTGTTGTCCATGGTGCCACCAAACAGGGGGTGGGGGTGGCAAACAATGGCCACAAACGGCGGCGTATCACTACCCTGTTCCACGACGACCTCCAGCTGCCCGGCTGGACCGGATAAGGTTTGCCGTTGTGCTGCCATTTTCTACTCCTATCGCATCCTGTTACGCCTTTCACCCTTGGCGGCTGAGCAGCTCTGTGCTGCAATAGCCTCAGCGTTATCGCCAGCGTCTTGGCGATACCTTACAGGAGTATGCCATGGATATGCTGACAACTGGGGTGCTGTGCTTTGCTGCCGGCGTGGTGGTAGGTGCAGGACTGCTTTTCTGGTTGTTACCGGCACGGCGGCAAGCCGGCCAACTGATTCGTGACCGTGACGAGGCCCGTCAGGCACTGAATCATTATCGGGACAAGGTAGACGATCATTTTCTGCAGACCGCTGATCTGGTCAACGATATGACCCAGGCGTATCGCTCCGTGCATGAGCATTTGTCCAAGGGCGCCCAGGTACTCTGCTCTGAAGTGGGCCGCA
>NZ_LWEZ01000564.1:0-726 GCF_001634945.1 Alcanivorax sp. HI0044 | reverse complement strand
GGCTTGGATATATGGTCGTTCATGCCGCAGGCGCAGCAGCTGTCACGTTGCTCTGTGGTGGCATGGGCGGTGAGCGCCAGAATGGGCAGCGGTTCTCTACCTAGCTGACTTTCCAGATCACGGATAAGCCGTGTGGTTTGATAGCCATCCAGTCCCGGCATTTCGCAGTCCATCAATATCATATCCGCGAAGTCCTGTTGCTGGCTTATCGCCTGCAAGGCTTCTTCACCGCTGCTGGCAAGCTTGACCTCCACGGACAGGGTGTCGAGCAGTGCCCCAATCACCATCTGGTTAACGGCGTTGTCTTCCACCACGAGGACGCGTAGCCCCTCGGTACCATGCTGCGCCGGACGTTCCGGCTGGTTCTCGTTTTTCTCGCTTCGTTGCAGAGGGACCGTAAGGGTAAATATGGAGCCCTTGGCGGGTTTACTGCGTGCCTCCAGCCGTCCTTGCATTAGTTCAGCCAGCTGCCGGGAAATGGCCAGCCCCAGGCCGGTTCCGCCGTATTTTCGTGAGGTGGAGCTGTCTGCCTGCTGAAAGGAGTGAAACAGGTTGCTCAGTTCCTCACGGCTGATACCGATGCCATGATCCGATACCTGGCAGCTGAGCAACAGGGTGTCACGTTCCAGGCTGTCTGCGGTGCGGGCTTTAAGGGCGATTTCTCCGTGATCGGTAAATTTCACCGCATTGGAAAGCAAATTGAGCAATATCTGACGTAGCCGTGTC
>NZ_LWEZ01000563.1:0-883 GCF_001634945.1 Alcanivorax sp. HI0044 | reverse complement strand
GCGATGGCCGCTACACCGTGGAAGTCAGTTACAACCTGGAGGCCCAGGAAGATCTGAGTACCTATACCAACCAGGTAAAAGGGAACGAGGATCTCTCCGGCCTGGACCGGTTCGCCATGATCATGGCGTTAAGCGCGCTGCGGGTGGAGCATGGTAATTTCAAGAAAGGCGACACCTTCCAGCGTCAGCGGGTGATCCAATTCCGGGATACGGAAAAGGGCTGGATGCCGCTGGAATAAGAAGCCGCTCCAGGCTTCACGTTACAAGCGGCAACGCGGTTGCGGATGGTGCCACCTGGCAACCGCCCTACCCGCGAAATCAAAGATGGGTTTTACTGTAGGAGTTCCCTTCCAGGGGACGAACAGAGCGAAGCGACAGGAGTTCGAGTCTACCCGCAATATCTTTTGCAACCCATCCCTCCTGACCGCCCAGGCCGCTGGCCTCGCTTCGCGAGGTTCGCACCCTAAACGGTGCTCCTACTGCGGCTTCGTAGAAAGACCGATGCTTGGCGAGTTTTCCCCTTCTCTCTATCAGCTTTCCTATCTGCTTTCTCGCAGCTCGTAGCTATTTATGCCCCGAGGCCAGCAGGCACTGCATCAGCACTGCATCTTCGTGGCCGTCACCCCGGCGGTAATAATTCTTGCGTGTCCCCGATACCGTGAAGCCCAGTGACTCATACAACGCCCGGGCACGGTGATTGCTTTCCCGCACTTCCAGGTAGATCACACTCATTGCATCGCGGCGGGCCGCGTCCATGGCCTGTTTCAGCAGTTGACGGGCCACCCCCTGGCGCTGCCGGGCAGGCGCCACGGCGATATTGAGCACATGGGTTTCATCAAGAATGCGTGACAGGATAAGAAAGGCCGCAGGCTGCCCTGCCAGC
>NZ_LWEZ01000562.1:0-1084 GCF_001634945.1 Alcanivorax sp. HI0044 | reverse complement strand
ATCTATTGCCCGGGCAAAGCTACGTGATCGTCGCCAACCATCTTAGCCAGTTCGATATTTTTGTCCTGTATGGCTACCTGGGCGTGGATTTTCGCTGGGTGATGAAACACGAGCTGCGCAAAATCCCGGTTATTGGCATCTGCTGTGAAAAACTCGGCCATGTTTTCATCAACCGCGACAACACCGAAGCTGCCATTGCATCGCTCAATGCGGCCCGCGCACGGCTGGCCAACGGCGCCAGCGTGCTGTTCTTTCCTGAAGGCACCCGCAGTCGCGACGGGCAATTAAAACCCTTCAAGAAAGGCGCGTTCAAAATGGCCCAGGAACTGGGCATGCCGGTATTGCCGGTCACCTTGTCAGGGACCTTCGACATTTTGCCCGCCGGCACCCTGCGGCTTCACCCCGGTGCCAGCGCCCGCCTTATTCTGCACCCACCACTCAGCGTGACTGGCAACAGTGACGCTGAACTACAAAACCTGGTCCGCCAAAGCCGGGAAGCGATCGCAACCCCGCTGAGTGACAGCTGCCCCCAACCATCGCTGTAACCAAGGCTAGACCGCAGCGACAGCCCACCGCGTCGCCAATGCCACGACACCAGCACCTTGTCTGACAAGATTGGCCCATTCTGCAGTGACAAAGTGTCTACACTCGGTCGCCAACTTAAGTTGAAAGTTAAAAGTTCAAAGTTGAACGTGCGGGCAGGTCAGTACCAACCGAACGGATCGACGGCCGCGAAAAGCCGCGACGGCCTGCTACCTGACATGGCGACGCGGGCCCTGACAACCTCTCTCGCGCGTTTAAACTTTGAACTTTCAACTTGCCACACGCTTATACATGCCCTCTCCTGCGGGAGCGGATACAGGAGCCATCATGAAGAATTTCAAAGATAAAGTTGCCGNCATCACCGGTGCCGGCTCCGGCATCGGCCGTGCCCTGGCCATGGAACTGGCCGCCTCTGGCGCAAAATTGGCTATCTCGGACATTAACGAAGCCGGCCTGAAAGAAACCGCCAACAACCTGAACCTCGGCGAAGACCGCCTGATGACCAAGATTCTCGACGTGGCCGACCGCCAGGCGTTCTACG
>NZ_LWEZ01000561.1:0-1244 GCF_001634945.1 Alcanivorax sp. HI0044 | reverse complement strand
AGCCTGGAAGCCCTGGTCAGCGACGGCTTCCTTACCCCGGAAGAATACGGCGTGCTGCGCAAATGCCTGGATTACCTCTGGGAAGTGCGCTGGCAGCTGCATGTCCAGACCGAGCGCAACGAAAACCGCCTGTTGTTCGATCACCAGCGCCAGCTTGCGGACCGGCTGGGCCATGAAGATTCCAGTGCCAACCTGGCAGTGGAACATTTCATGAAAGGCTTCTACCGGGTGGCCCTGGCCCTGTCCGTGCTCAACGAAATGCTGCTGCAGCTATTTGATGAAGTCATTCTGCGCAGCGACACCCAGGAGCAGGTACGCCCGCTCAATCGCCGTTTCCAGGTGCGCAACGATTACCTGGAAATCAGCAACCCGGAAGTGTTCGAGCATCACCCCAGCGCCCTGCTGGAGGCCTTTGTGCTGATGGCCCAGAACCCGGACCTGAAAGGCATTCGCGCCTCCACCGTCCGCGCGCTGATCTACAATCGCCGCCAGATCGACGACGCCTTCCGTAACAACCCGGTCAACACAGACCTGTTCATGCAGCTGTTGCGCAGCCCCCATGCCCTGTTCTCCCAGCTGCGCCGCATGAAACGCTACGGCATCCTGGGCAAGTACCTTCCGGAATTCGGCGGCATCATCGGCATGATGCAGTACGACCTCTTCCATATTTACACCGTGGATGCCCACACCCTGCTGGTGATCAAGAACATGCGCCGGCTGCGCTACGAAGACCTGCGCGAAGAATTCCCGCTGGCCAGCGAAGTGTTCTATCGCCTGCCCAAGCCCGAGTTGCTGTACGCCTCCGGCCTCTATCACGATATCGCCAAGGGCCGCGGTGGCGACCATTCCGAACTCGGCGCGGACGATGCCATCGCTTTCTGCCAACGCCACGGTCTCACCGCCTGGGACGGCAAGCTGGTGGCCTGGCTGGTACGCAACCACCTGACCATGAGCGTCACCGCCCAACGCAAGGACATCTCCGATCCGGACGTGGTCTACGATTTTGCCCGCAAGGTGGGCGATCTGGTGCACCTGGATTATCTCTACGTGCTCACCGTGGCCGACATCAACGCCACCAACCCGACCCTGTGGAATTCCTGGCGCGCCTCCCTGTTACGTCAGCTGTACACCGAAACCAAGCGCGCCCTGCGCCGTGGCCTGAACAACCCGGTGGAAAAACAGGACTGGATCGACGAAACCCGCGACGCTGCCCTGCGCCTGCTCACAGACCGCGACCACGACGG
>NZ_LWEZ01000560.1:0-614 GCF_001634945.1 Alcanivorax sp. HI0044 | reverse complement strand
AAAAGCGGGCATGGTTGTCGATCCCCGCCCACATGGGGTGCGCCATGCCCTGCTGTACCTGGTTCCAGCCCATGTGCGGCACTTTCAAACGGGTGCCGGTATCGCTGAACAGCTCACCGAAAAACGTGACTTGCCCGTCGAAAATACCCAGGCAATCCACGCCGTTATTTTCTTCACTGCGGGCCATCATCGCCTGCATGCCGACGCAAATCCCCAGCAATGGCTTGCCGGCTTTCGCCACATCCCGAATCGCCTGATCCAGGCCCGTGTCTTTCAGAACGGCGATGCAGTCACGAATGGCGCCCACACCGGGAAAGACCACCCGGTCCGCCGCGCGGACCTGATCCGGGTCGCCGGTGATGATGATGGTCTGGCCATTGGCGACCTTTTCCAGCGCCTTGCCTGCGGAGTGCAGGTTACCCATGCCGTAATCAATAACGGCAACGACTTCACTCATATTCGGGAGCCTGTGCTGTACGGTTACTCGCTTTCGCTGAGGGTACCCTTGGTAGACGGGGTAATACCGTCCATGCGCGGGTCCGGCTCCACCGCCATACGGAGCGCGCGGCCAAAGGCCTTGAACACGGTCTCAGCCTGGTGGTGCGCATTCTTGC
>NZ_LWEZ01000559.1:0-700 GCF_001634945.1 Alcanivorax sp. HI0044 | reverse complement strand
CCGTTTGGCCTGGTGGGGGCCTTTATGGGGCATTTTCTGCTGGGTTACAGCGTGACACTGTGGTCGCTGGTGGGAATCATCGCGGTGAGCGGCGTGGTGGTGAATGACAACCTGGTATTGCTCGATGCCATCAACGACCTGCGGGAAAAAGGCGCGTCGTTGCGCGATGCGGTGATTCGTGGTGTGAGCGGGCGGTTGCGGCCAGTGATGTTGACGTCCATCACCACCTTTGCCGGTGTCGCACCGCTGATGCTGGAAACCAGCGTGCAAGCCCGCTTCCTGATTCCCATGGCTGTCTCGCTGGCCTTCGGGGTGCTGTTTGCCACCCTGGTGAGCTTGTTGTTAGTGCCCAGCCTGTTGGTGATATCCAATGATGTGAAGGGGCTGGTCACCCGCTGGCTGGCCCGCTGGCGAGCACCGGAAGCATCGGAACAGGATACCGTGGAGATGGCCTATGAACGCGGCCGCTTGTATGCAGGGTGGGCAGGGGACAACCCGTATCACGATGCCGTGCTGGGCTCCGCCTGGGAGGCAGGCCGGCAGGATTACCTGCAAGGCCAGGCAGGCGCGCAGTGATGCAGGTTTCTGGCGGGGCTTGGTGCGTCAGGCTTTTGGCGTCAGCCGCCCAGCAAATCCCATGAACGCAAGAGGCCGCACCCCAAGCAGGGGCGCGGCCTCTTCGTTAACAGCAAGCGTTGCG
>NZ_LWEZ01000558.1:0-10482 GCF_001634945.1 Alcanivorax sp. HI0044 | reverse complement strand
TTCCAGGCCATTCGCCCCGGCGACCGCCCCCGGCAGGTGTGGGTGCTGGGCGCCAGCCTGGGTGGCCCGGCCGCGGTGAAACTGTTTCTCGATTGCCTGCCGGCCAATCTGCCCGTGGCCTTCGTGCTGGCGCAACACATCGACGGCAGTTTTCTGGAGACCCTGTGCGGCGTGCTGGGGCGGGATAACCCGATCCAGTGCAAGATCGGTGTGGACGGGGAAGCCCTGCGACACGGCGAGCTGGCCATTGTGCCGGTAGAGTACGCCGTGCGCTTTCGCCACGACGGCCGTATCCAGTCCACCGGCGAGACCTGGGAAGGCCCCTATGCGCCCTCAATCGACCAGGTTATCCAGCATGTGGGCGAGGGTTTTGGCAACGCCTGTGGCGCCATTCTGTTTTCCGGCATGGGCAACGACGGCGCCATCGCCGCGCCGCGCCTGGCCGCCACCGGCTGCCCGGTGTGGGCACAAAGCGCAGACACCTGTGCCGTCAGCAGCCAGCCAGACTCGGTACGGGAAACCGGCTGCGTCAGCTTTAATGGCTCCCCCGAACAACTTGCACTGCAGCTGGTGGAGCGGGTAAGAAGGGAGCTGGCACAGGCTCCGCTTCCGCAACATCAGTAGCACCAACAACAGTGACGGCTCGCGCTCGGCCACAACCGGCCCGCGACGACATGATGACAAGAAAAGGAACAGCACTATGGCGCAGTTGCCCTCCGATATTTCCAGCCTGCTGATCCCCATGCAGGGGCGCCCCTGGCTGGTGCCCAATATTATCGTGGCCGAGGTGATTCCATTGCGCCAGCCGGATCGCCCGGGCCATGGTCCCGAATGGCTGCTGGGCTGGCTGAGCTGGCGCGACCAGCAAATTCCGCTGCTGTCGTTTGAGAAACTCAACGAGTCCGGCCAGGTCACCATCGGCCAGGATGCCCGCATCGCGGTACTCAATACCGTCGCCAACCAGGCCCCCTTTTATGCGGTGATCGTGCAGGGGATTCCCCGCCTGATGAAAGTGGCCAAGGACGATCCGGTGGAAGAGCCGGTGGATACCGGCCCGGCAGAAGCCATGTACATTCAGGTGGGCGGCGACCTGGCGGTAATCCCGGATCTGGACGCCATCGAGGGCGCCGTGGCGGGGCTACAGAAACCGGCATGATCGACCGTCAGCGACTAGCCGCGCTGGCCGCCGAGGAACCCGCCAGCCAGCGCCGCAAGCACGCCTTTCGCAACCGGTTTGCCACTCCGCATCACGGGCTCGGCGCCTTCCTGCGCTGGCAGTGGGAATCGCGCGGGCGCTTTCCCGGCCACCAGTCCTTCCCCCTGCACACCCCGGACCCGGAACAGCTGCGTCAGCCGGGCAACCGCCCACAGATCACCTGGATCGGCCACGCTACCTATCTGTTCCAGCACCGGGGCTGGAACCTGCTCACCGACCCGGTGTTTTCCGATCGCTGCTCTCCGTTCACTTTTGCCGGCCCAAAGCGGGCAGTACCGCCGGCGCTGACCATTGACCAGCTACCCGATATCAATGCCGTGCTGGTCTCCCATAACCACTATGATCACCTGGACAAGGCATCGGTAAAGCAACTACAGGCCCGCTTCGGCCGCGACATTCTCTGGTTCGTACCCCAGGGTATCGCCGCCTGGCTGCGCAAGCTGGGGGTGGAAAGGATCATCGAGCTGGGCTGGTGGCAGAGCGACTACCACGGCCAGGTAGAGGCTTTCTGCCTGCCCGCCCAGCACTTCAGCGGGCGCGGCCCCAACGACCACAACCAGACCCTGTGGTGCAGCTGGCGTCTGAATTTCCCGGATTTCAGCCTCTATTTTGCCGGTGACACCGGCTATGCACCGCTGTTTAACGAAATTGGTCAGGTATTCGGGCCGGTAGATCTGGCATTATTACCTATCGGGGCCTACGAGCCGCGCTGGTTCATGTCGCCGGTGCATATCAACCCGGCGGAAGCGGTGAAAATCCATCAGGATATTCAGGCGCGCCAGTCCCTGGCCATGCACTGGGGCACCTTCGTGCTTACTGACGAACCCATGGATGCACCGCCAAAAGCGCTGGCTCGAGCCCTGACAGAACAACACATTGAACACGCACATTTTCGGGTTCCGCAGCATGGCGAAACCCTGACCATTGAACTGACACATGAATAAACAATACCCAGGCCGCCGTCTGTGGATGGTGGTCCGCCTGCTTGCCTGGCTTCCCTTGCCGCTGGTCACCGGATTCGGTGCCGCCATTGCCACCCTGATTACCCTGGTGCCGCTGCGCTATGCCAGCGCCTACCGGGTGGTGTTGATCAACCTGCTGGCCACCCACCCGCAAATGTCCTACGCGGAAGCCAAAAAAATCGGCCGCCAGAGCCTGCGCGAACTGGGCCGCACGCTCACCGAATTCAGCCATGTATGGCACCGGCCTGTGGAAGAAACCCTGTCGCGGGTTACCCATATCCACGGCGAGCAGGCCTTTCTCGATGCCTGCGCCAGCGAACGGCCGGTGTTGATGCTGTCACTGCATCAAGGCAGCTGGGAAATCAGTAACCTGTATGTGGGCGACAAGGGCAGCCGGGACAAGACCCTGATCATGTACCAGCCTCACCCGGCCACGCTGATGGATGCCATGGTCAAGGCAGCACGAGAGCGCACCGGCTCGGTACTGATTCCCACCAACAGTCAGGGGGTCAAAAAAGCGCTGGCGGCCATGAAAGCCGGCGGCACCCTGGGTATTCTTTCCGACCATAATCCGGGCAACCGCAGCAATCCCTCGGTGCCGTTTTTCGGCTATGACGTGCCCACTCCCGCGCTGATCGACAAACTCGTCCAGCGTTACCGCCCCCATGTGTTTATCGTTTCCTGCATTCGCGGCGAGGGTGGAGTGAACGATATCCACCTTCACTTCGAAGAGGCCCCGGCCATCGAACAGGCCAGTGACACCACCGATATTCTCACCGCCATGAACAGCAGCCTGCAGCGCTGCATTGACCGCAACCTGAGCCAGTACCAGTGGACCTACAAACGGTTCAAATGGGGCCCACGCGGTCGGCGTAACTGGTACCGGCAATCCAACCGCCTGTTGGGCGAGATTCGTAACGGCAAAGATCGCAAGGCACTGGGCCTGCATCCCGACGCATAACAGCGGCTCGGCTGCCGCCCACCGGCAAGGTCATGTAGAATAACCCCACTGTTTCATGCGTTTGCGCAACGCGCCATTCACCTGTGACCCAAGGTCCTGGCCGCAGTTTCCGGGTTTTCCGTTCTGGTCTCCTTGTTCGCCGCAGCAACGCCTGCGTCCCGGTCGCGTCTCACAGGAGACCACAATGTCTTTCTTGTCTCGCACCTTCCAGGCCGTCGATATACCGGTCTTTATTCTCAGCGGCGGCCTGATCCTGCTGTTTGTAGGTCTGTCCCTCTGGGATATTGAACAAACCGCCGCCTGGGTACAGACCAGCTTTGCCTGGTCCACCAAGTTGTTTGGCGCCTATTGGCAGCTACTCATGCTCGCCACCTTCTTCATCTCCCTGTATCTGGCCATCAGCCGGGTGGGCAATGTGCGCCTCGGCGGCATGGAAAAACCGGAGCTGTCCACTTTCAAATGGGTATCGATCATCATGTGTACCCTGCTCGCCGGGGGCGGGGTGTTCTGGGCCGCGGCGGAGCCCATCGCCCACTTTGTATCGGCACCGCCCCTGTTTGGCGAAGCCAGCAGCCCTCTGGAGCAAGGCACCAACGCCCTGGCACAAAGCTTCATGCACTGGGGGTTCCTTGCCTGGGCCATTCTCGGTTGCCTGACCAGCATCACCCTGATGGTGCTGCACTATGACAAGGGCTTGCCGTTAAAGCCCCGCACCCTGCTTTACCCGGTGTTCGGTGAGCGCATCCTGCACGGCCCCGGCGGGGCGATTGTGGATGCCTGCTGTGTACTGGCCGTGGTGGCCGGCACCGTCGGGCCCATCGGCTTTCTCGGCCTGCAGGTCAGCTTCGGATTGAATGCGCTGTTTGGTATCGCCGACAGCTACAGCACCCAGGTGGCCGTTATTCTGGGGTTGGTGCTGATCTACACCATCAGCGCCATCAGCGGCGTAAACCGGGGCATCCAGATACTCAGCCGTTTCAATGTATTGCTCGCCATTGCGCTGATGGCATTTATCCTGATCGCCGGCCCAACCGCGTTCATCATCGATGGTTTCGTGCAGGGACTTGGCACCTACCTGGGTGAGTTTTTCCCCATGGCCACCTTCCGTGGAGATCCTGGCTGGCTGGACTGGTGGACGGTGTTTTTCTGGGGCTGGTTTATTGGCTACGGTCCGCTGATGGCCCTGTTCGTGGCACGCATTTCACGCGGGCGGACTCTGCGCGAGCTGGTCGGCGTAGTGGCCCTGGTGGCCCCGCTGGTGACCTGCTTCTGGTTCACTATTGTCGGCGGCACCGGCATCTCCCTGGAAATTACCCAGCCCGGTATTATTTCCAAACCCTTCGAAGGCTTTAATCTGCCCGCCGCCTTGCTGGCAACCACTCAGGCCCTGCCCTGGGGTACCTTGCTGTCTGGCCTGTTTCTGGTGCTGACCACCATCTTCGTGGCCACCACCGGTGACTCCATGACCTATAGCGTGTCGGTGGTGATGACCGGCACGGAAGAGCCGCCCTCTGCCATACGGGTATTCTGGGGCATCATGATGGGTGCCAGCGCCGCTATTCTGATCAGCATCGGTGATGGCGGCATTGACGCCTTGCAGAAATTTATCGTGGTAACAGCGGTGCCCGTGTCCCTGATTCTGCTGCCCAGCCTGTGGACCGGCCCGGCACTGGCCGGCGAACTGCTACGCAAACAACAAGCATAATTGCCTGCGACCCGGGCTGGCGGCACAATGCTGCCACCCTGGGCCCGCACCCGGCTCCCCATTTTCTGCCCCCTGGAGTGGCTTGCATGACTATCGAAAACGGCAAGGTTGTCACCTTGCAATACAGCCTGTTCAACGCCGATGACGGCAGCGAAATTGAAAGCTCCCGGGACACCGGCGAGCCCATGGCCTACCTGCACGGCTACAACAACATCATCAAGGGGCTGGAAACGGCCCTGGAAGGCAAGAACAGCGGCGATGAAGTGGATGTCACCATCAGCCCGGAAGACGCCTACGGCGAGTACAACAACGAGCTGTTTCAACGCATTTCCCGCAAGTACCTGAAACACGCAGGCAAACTGGAACCGGGCAAGGTGGTCACCGTTTCCACCGACGAAGGCCCCCGCATGCTCACCATTCTGAAAGTGGGCCTGAAAACCGTGGACGTGGACGCCAACCATCCGCTGGCTGGCAAGTCCCTGCGCTTCGTGGTGGAAATTACCGATATCCGTGATGCCACCGACGACGAGAAAGCCCACAAGCACGCCCATGGCGTGGGCGGCCATCAGCACTAACCCGTTGAAAGGTGAAAGTTTAAAGTTGAAAAGCGCGGGCAGGTTCTGGAGACACCCGGCAGACATCTGCGCCGCGCCGCAAAGTAGAACGAGGCCCAAAACAGGAGATGTTGAATAGCGCACGGTGTTGAGCCGCAGCGACAACTTTCAACGGTTGCTGAATGGCCCTCTCGCGCTTTGTAACTTTCAACTTTGAACTCGTCTCTCTCATTTTCAGCCATTTCCTACCGACGAACCTGTCACCAACGTGCTATCTTTGTGCATCAGAATAATGCACAGGAACACAGGTATGGATATGCCGGAATACAGTTACTGGATTATCGCCGGGCTCGCTCTGATGATCGCCGAATTTGCCGTCTCTGGCCTGGTGGTGATCTTTTTCGGCATCGCGGCCCTGCTGGTCGGCAGCCTGAAATTTCTCGGCCTGATTGATGACACGACCTGGGAACTCACTATTTTCGCGGTTACCAGCCTGTTGCTGCTGGTGTTTGTTCGCCGGGTTCTCAATGACAAGCTGATGGGGCGCGAACGGCAACGCCAGGGCGAGGAAGACAGCGCCGGCCTGATCGGCCACCGCGCCACCGTGGCTGAAGCCTTTGCCAAAGGCACAGGCACCGTAAACTACCGTGGCGCACGCTGGCAGGCCCAGTGCAGCCAGCCGCTGAACCCTGGTGACATGGTACGCATCACCCAGCACGAAGGACTCTGGCTGACAGTGGAACCCTGGCCGGCGGTTAAACCTGAAAACGACTGACGAACCCATTACGGATTTCTCTTTCTTTCATCACTCTACGCAATAACAAGGAACTGTATTCATGGCTGGTTTGATTATTTCCGGACTTCTCGCCCTCGGCGTTGTCGTGCTGCTCTTCATGGTCATTCGTATCGTGCCCCAGCGGCAGGTCTATGTGGTTGAGCGACTGGGCAAATACCAGACATCCCTGGATGCTGGCCTGCATTTTCTGATGCCCTTTATCGACCGTGTCGCCTACAAGCATTCCCAGAAAGAAATTGTTCGCGACGTACCGCGCCAGAGCTGTATCACCAAGGACAACATCGAAGTGTCTATCGACGGCGTCATGTACCTGCAAGTCATCGACCCCAAAGCCGCCAGCTACGGCGTGGACGACTATGTCATGGCGGCCCAGCAACTGGCCCAGACCACCTTGCGTTCGGTGATCGGTAAAATTGATCTGGACAAAACCTTCGAAGAACGTGGCGAAATCAATATGGAAGTGGTTCGCGCCGTTGACGAAGCCGCCCAACCCTGGGGCGTGAAAGTGCTGCGTTACGAAGTGGCCGACATCAACCTGCCCGTATCCATCAAGGATGCCATGGAGAAACAGGTCCGCGCCGAGCGGGAACGTCGCGCGGTGGTTGCTGAATCCGAAGGTGAGCGCCAGGCCGCCATTAACCGTTCCGAGGGTGACCGCCAGGCGGCGATCAACCGCTCCGAAGGTGAAAAGCAGGAGATGATCAACATCTCTGAAGGTGAGAAAATGAAGCAAATCAACGAGGCGGAAGGTCGCGCCCGTCAGATCGAGCTGATCGCCACCGCCACCGGCGAAGGTCTGCGCCAGGTTGCCTCTGCCGTGAAAGAAGACGGCGGCCAGGAAGCCGTCAGCCTGCGTATCGCAGAGCAATACGTTACCGCCTTCGAGAAAGTCGCCAAGGAATCCACCACCATGCTGCTGCCCCAGGGGCTCAGCGATATCGGCGGCACCGTCGCCAGCCTGCAAAAAGTCCTCAAGACCGTGGAAAAGACCCCCGCTTGATTTCCAGCCCTGCGAGCGACCGCCATGCGCTCGCTCGCAGGATTATCCCCTTCTTCAAACTCTTCGTCCCCTGCTAGCGCCCCGCAAACCTCGACCTGTTCACCCTTTCCTGGTGAACCCGAATAAATGAAAAGCCTGTTATCTGCTCCATGGTAATTAACCTGCCCCTGCTATAGATTTTATAAGGACAGGAATTCTGACATGGAGAGTATTATGAAACCCGGTATCCTAGCCGCTGGTCTGCTTGGGGCTGTTGCCCTTGTCGGCTGCAACAACGACAGCTCTGAAGAATCCGCACCGACCAACACAGCGCCTCCCGAAAACACCCCCGCAGCAGCCACCACAGTTCCTGACAATGAAACGCTTTCTCGCTCATTTGAAGACCTGAACCAGCCCGAAGAAGGGGCATCCATGTCCGAGTCTTACGCCAGGGTGGTTGCCGCTCAGTCCTATGTCTGGGCCTGGCCCATGGTCAACCAGGCGAATCGACGCGCGGGCATTACCCAGGCACCCAAACCTGGGTTACTCAACGGCATCGTACCAGTGGCCCCTCAGGGACACATTGCCATGCTCAATGACTACATTGATCCGGCAGAAACCTTTGTCACCTGCCCCAATCAGGATGTGGTTTATGGGCTGGGTTTCTTCTCTCTGAACGAGCAACCCGTTGTCATCCAGGTACCGGATTTTGGCGACCGTTTCTGGGTTTATGCGATTTATGACCAGCGCACCGATCAGGTCGGCGAACTGGGCACGCCCTATGGCACCGAGCCCGGCTTTTATCTTCTGGTCGGTCCCAACTGGGAAGGCGACGTGCCGGAAGGCATCAATGAGGTTATCCGCTCTTCCACGGAACTGGCCAACATGATCCCCCGCGCCTTCATGGATTCCACCGAAGAAGACAAGCAAGCCATTCAGCCAGTGATCAGCCAGATCAACGCCTATCCGCTGGAAGATTTCGATGGCGAAATGAAAACCACGGACTGGTCCCAGCTACCCACGTTCCCGGCACCGAAAAGCGACGGGGAAACCAAATGGGTAGAGCCGGAAAAATTCTTTGACCAGCTACACGCCGTACTGGACCAGGTACCGCCGCTGCCAGGCGAGGAAGCCATTTACGCCAATGTCCGCGCCCTGCTTGCCGCCGCAGAGCGCGACCCGGCCATCAAACAAGCCATTGTTGAAGTGGCCAAAGAGACCGAGAAGAGCGTGATTGCCGACTTTTTCAAATGGGAAAACAACGGCAAGGCTGCCGGCAATGGCTGGAACCGTTCCGTCAACAATGCAGAGTGGGGCGTGGATTACACCATGCGTACCGGCACCGCCCGCTCCAACATGTTTGATAACCGCCCCAATGAAACCCAGTATTTCTACACAGACAACGACGGCAATGACCAACAGCTTAGCGGGGATAACCTCTACAGTATTACTTTTGCCAAGGGAGAAACCCCGCCGGTGAAAGGCTTCTGGTCGCTGACCCTGTACAACGATAAACACTTGTTTTATCCCAATGATCTTGAGCGTTACTCTCTGGGTACCAAGAACAAGGACCTGAAACGTAACGATGACGGCTCCCTTACCTTGTACGCCGGGCACAACAAGCCATCAGAGGACAAGCTAAGTAACTGGCTGCCAGCACCGAAAGGCACCTTCTCTCTCTACATCCGGGCCTATTGGGGCAAACAAGCCATTCTCGATGGCACCTGGAAACCTCCGGTCATCAAGAAGGTCAGCCCGTAAGCTATCCGAAAGGGGCGCACTCAGCGCCCCTTTTTCAGCTCCATCACCAAACGTCGCGCGGGACCCATTCTTGCAGCACGGCTTGCTTTCAAGCTATTGCGGGCGCACTTTCACCCGCTACCGGGTTGCATTCCCTCCCCGCCGTCCCGATAGTCTGTAGCACCCTATGCACTGACTGATCTGGAGCCCCCATGTCCCGTCATTTTGAAAAAGCGGAAGGCCTGTTCGAACACCCGGATGAGGTCACCCATGAGTACCTGTTCAACCAGACCATGTTGCGGATCAAGGATCCGAAACCAAGCCTGGACTTCTACACCCGGGTGCTGGGCATGCGCCTGGTGCGCAAGCTGGATTTTCCCGAGATGCAATTCAGCCTTTATTTTCTCGGCTATCTGAGCGAAGAAGAAGCCGGTGAAGTACCTGGCAACGATGCCAAACGTCTGACCTTTACTTTCGGCCGCGAGGCCATGCTGGAACTGACCCACAACTGGGGCACTGAAGATGACCCCGCCTTTTCCTACCACGATGGCAACGCCGAACCCCAGGGCTTTGGCCATATCGGCATTACCGTTCCCGACGTTTACGCAGCAGCGGAGCGCTTCGAAAAAATGGGCGTGACGTTCGTCAAAAAACCGGATGACGGAAAAATGAAAGGCCTTGCTTTTATCAAGGACCCGGACGGTTACTGGATTGAAATACTGCAAGCTGACATGATGGAAAAGCAGGCGTAATCCGGGCAACAACATTTCACTTTTTTTACAGTAAAAAAGTTTTTTTGCCTCGCTCCGCGCTTGCCCCTAAGGTGGGATTTTGGCTTAACTCGCAAATCTCACCGAGGGGACAATCCGTGGCCACCACTTCCTTACTGACCGCACAACAACGCAAGACCTGCCAAACCCAAAGCAATCAGCCCGCCCCCAACGGCCCCCGTGCCAAAGCCTTACTGGCCCTGGACAAGGGCAGCACCCAGCAACAGGCCGCCGATGAATCCGGCCTGTCTATTGGCCAGGTGCGCTATTGCCTGCGCCGCTTTCGCACCGTTGCGCTGCAGCTGTTCGACCCGGTCACACCATCGGCAAGTAAACCAGTTGCCAAAACTGTTACCCCCGGCAAAGACGACGCGGCCGACAGCAAGCCGGCCAAAGACACCAGCAAACCCAAAAAAGACAAGGGCAGCAAGAAAGGCAAGGGCAAGGCACTGAAGCCAATCAAGCCCAAGTCGGACAAGGGCGATAAAAAGTCCAAGAAGAAAGACAAAAAGTCAGATAAAAAAGACAAGAAAGCATCAGGAAAAAAAGGCAAAAAGAAAAACAAGAAGAAGTGAGCTAGCGCCGCCAAGGGTCTCTCTGCGTCTTTTTATCCCACGATTGGGAAAAAGTGTGGGCGAGTAGCCAGATTTTTTTTGCCACACAAGCCTCTGGCCCTGGCGTCAGCCGCCCGTGCTACACTGCCGTTTTTGATAATCGGCCAGACGGGGGGATGCCTTGCTGACGCGTTTACCACCCTGGGTGGAAGTCGGGGCCTTTCTGCTGGCCTTTCTCGCCGGCA
>NZ_LWEZ01000557.1:0-30494 GCF_001634945.1 Alcanivorax sp. HI0044 | reverse complement strand
CCATATACAGCGCCCCGTGAGAAAAATTAGGGACGTGCAGAATGCCGTACACCAGCGTCAGCCCCAGGGCCACCAGCCCGTAGATGCTGCCCAGCGTCAGGCCATTGAGCACTTGTTGAAAGAACAGTTCCAAGGCAAAGCCTCCTGTTTTGGGAGAAACCCGCTAGCGGCCATTTGCCGCCCTTCCCTGATCACCGATCACGGGAAGCGGTTTCTCGTTTTTGCGTTGTTATTCAGCTCCGCGGAGTAGCGCATCCGCTTATCTTTTATGTTGGAGCTGACTCGGCCCACCCACCATTAGGCAGGCCGCAAGGGAGCCCCTGAATCCAGACGCTCCCGGGTGCAGTCATCTACGATGCCTGCTGTTCCTCATGGCCGGCCCACTCCTGCTCCTGCAGGGCTCGCCACATCACCTTGCCGGTGGGCGAACGGGGCAGTTCATCGCGGAACTCCACCACATGCGGCACCTTGTAGGCCGCCATTTCCTCTTTGCACCAATCAATGATGGCCTGCTCGGTGAGCGTGCCTTTCATGTCATCGCGCAGAACCACGCACGCCTTCACGCTTTCACCTCGGCGTTCGTGGGGGGTGGAAATCACGCAGCTTTCCTGAATCGCCGGGTGGCGATACATCAGGCTTTCCACTTCTGCCGGCCACACCTTGAAGCCAGACGCATTGATCATGCGTTTGACCCGGTCGACGATGAAGAAGTAGCCCTCTTCGTCGATGTAGCCCAGATCACCGGTGCGGAAGAAGCGCTTGCCATCCAGCTCCAGAAAAACCTTTTGTGTCTCCTGGGGGCGTTTCCAGTAACCCTGAAATACCTGCGGGCCATGGGTAATGATTTCCCCCACTTCGCCCTGCGCCAGCTCTTTGCCGGTTTCCACATCAATAATGCGCGAATCGATATCAAACACCGGAATACCCAGACACTGGGACTTGGGACGGTCGGTGGGATTAATGTGGGTGCCGGCAATGGTTTCGGACAGGCCGTAACCTTCCATGTAACGCAGGCCGGTCAGCTTGAAGAGTTTGTCGGACACCGCCGCCGGCATGGCCGCCCCGCCGCCACCGATATTTTCCAGGGAGGACAGGTCGTATTTCTCCACGTCCGGATCGGACAACAGATCGATAGCCATGGTGACAATGTTCACCCAGCGGCTCACCTTGTAGCGCTCGATCAGCTTGGCCGCCACCCGGCGGTCCCAACGGGTCATCAACACAATCAGCGAACCGCCATAGATGGGCGAATTCATGGAGCCCTGCATGCCGGTCACATGAAAATACGGCAGCGTGGCCAGGGTGACAGACTCGGTGGTGCCATGGCTCCAGACGGCCCCCTGCACACAGGTGGCCATCACCGACGCATGGGTATGCATACAACCTTTAGGCGCACCGGTTGTGCCCGAGCTGTACGGAAACACGGCAAGATCATCCGGCCCCACCAGCAATTCACTGGGCTGTTTGGCGGCCGCGATAACGTCCTTCCAGGCCAGGTGTGCCGGGTCCGCCAGGGCAGCAGCAGGCGCCTCCACTTCCGGTGGCAGGGGCAAGTCCGTGTCACGGACGATGTAATCGCTGTAAGCCGCCACAATCAGGTGGCGCAGATTCACCTTGCCCACCACAGGCGCAATCGCCGCCAGCAACTCCTGACCGCAAATCGCCACAGACGCTTCGGTATCTTCCAGGTAGTGCTCCAACTCCGCCGCCCGGTTCATGGGGTTCACCGGCACCACAATGGCGTTGGCACGAAGGATTGCGTAGTAGCTGATAATGAACTGGGGGGCGTTCTGCATGAACAGCAGCACCCGGTCGCCCTTTTCCACCCCCAGTGATTGCAGGTAGCCCGCCAGGGCATCCGCCTGCTGCTTCAACTGGGCAAACGTGAGGGGGCTGTCGTAATAGTTGATCGCGTCCCGTTGCGGGTAACGCAATGCAGACACCTCCAGATTGGTATAGAGGCTGGTCTGCGGCAGGCTCAGATGCTTGGGCATATTCTCTGGCCAGACCGCATGATGCCGATCAGACATGTCTTACTCTCCCGAACTGCAGCCCTCGCAGAGCTGCTTTTATTGTTGATACCCGGAAACCGCCGGATAAAACCGATAAGACCGGGCTAGCGCAGCCTGCTCATCGGTGAATACAAAGTGTTGACTCGCCGGTCAATCTGACACGCCCCAAAGGGGGCGTCAATACTATTTTGGAACTACGTTTTGTTTTTTGAAAACAAATATCGCAGGGAGGGAAAATCAGGAAAGGCAAGCCGGGGACCAAGAACATACCACTGAGTATGCCGCATGCACACACCGGCCATCAGAAATTCGGACAGGTATTTTATTGCAGGAAACGGGCGCCAGCCCGCTAGGCTTGGGCCGTCAGCAAAGAGGGAGAGTGCTGCAGGCTATACAAAAAGGTATCCACATAATCCGGTGCCGCATCCGCCAGCTCAAACACCGACGGGTCCAGCAACCAGTGCATGATCAGCCCGGTCAGCAGGCTGTGCAGTAATGTCACCGCGCGACCAACGTCTAACCCGGCAGGCAGCTGCCCCTTGTTAATGGCATTCCTGAAGGTGGTTTCCAGCCCTCCGGAGGCCGCTTTACAGGCATCCTGCTGCCGCTGCATCAAATCCAGGTTCTCTCCACTGAATTCGCACTTCTGGAACATGATCTCGAAAACTCGCCGCTGGGAGGGGTCCCGTGCGACTTGCTGTAACAAATAGACCATAAACTCGCGCAGGCGACCCAACGGATCCGCCTCATCGCCCGCCTCCGCCCGCTGAGCCAGGGCCTCAAAGGGCAAGCGCCGACGATCCGCCATGGCAATGAAGACATCGTGTTTATTTTTGAAATGCCAGTAAATCGCCCCTCGTGTCACGCCTGCCTCACTGGCAATATCATTCAATGAAGCGGACAACACACCCTTGCGGTGGAATACCTGCTCAGCCGCATCCAGAATCCGGGTACGGGTTTCCATCGCTTCGGCCTTGGTGCGCCTGACCATAGGAGGCTCCCAAATGGAATTAAGGATTTTTTGTGCAAGTTGGCCCACAGGCCTATACATACATCGTCGAATGTATATACTGAACCTGATTCAATTTTCATGCAAGCGTCACTGGTCCGTCTGCACGGGACCGGTCTGTGGCGTGCTTTAGCGTGTTTCCAAGCACTGAGGTGATTATGCGCAGCGGTTTCATTCTCCCCCTGATGGCAGGCGCGCTCGTCCTGCAGCTTAGCGGCTGCGGCGATGCAGGCCAGCCCGGTCAACAACAACAGCAGGCCCCCAAAGCCGGTTTCGTCACGGTAAAAGCCGAAACCATCACCCTGAATCGGGAGTTACCCGGGCGTACCACTGCGCACCAGATTGCCGAAGTGCGGCCCCAGGTCAGCGGCGTCATTGAGAAGCGCTTGTTTGAGGAAGGCCAGGAAGTGGAAGCCGGCCAACCGCTGTACAAGATCGACTCGCGCACCTATCAGGCCGCCGTGGCCACAGCCAAGGCCGAGCTGGCACGCTCCCAGGCAACGTTGAAGTCCAACGACCTGCGCGCCAAACGCTTCAAGAAACTGCTGGATTACAAAGCGGTGAGCCAGCAGGAATACGACGAAGCACAGGCCCAGCTGGATGAGAACAAGGCCGCTGTGGCAGCCGCCCGCGCCAACCTGCAAAGTGCCCAGATCAACCTGGACTACGCCACCATCGAAGCGCCTATCAGTGGCCGCATTGGTCGCTCCAGCGTCACCGCAGGTGCCCTGGTCACGGCCAACCAGGCCAACACGCTGGCCACCATTCGTCAGCTGGATCCGATCTACGTGGACCTGACCCAGTCCAGCAATGAGCTGCGCCAGCTGCGTCAGGCCATGCAAGCCGGTGAGCTGCAGCAAGTCAGCGAAGATGAAGCCCGCATCACCCTGATCCTGGAAGACGGTTCTCATTACAAGGAAGCCGGTGCTCTGCAATTTTCCGAATTTGCCGTGGATGAAAGCACCGGTTCCGTGACATTGCGCGCCCTGTTCCCGAACCCGGAAAGCGAGCTGCTGCCCGGCATGTTTGTGCGCGGTCGCCTGCCGGAAGGCCAGCGCGAGGACGCCATCCTGGTGCCCCAGAAAGGCATCACCCGCGACCCCACAGGCCAGGCCTATGCCATGCTGATCGACAGCAATGACCAGGCCAAAAAGGTGAAGGTCAGCACCGAACGGGCAGTAAAAAATCAGTGGTTGATCGCTGACGGCCTGAAAGACGGTGACCGCCTGATTATCGACGGCCTGCAACGCATTCAACCCGGCGCCCCGGTCACTCCGGTGGACACCGAGAATGACGACAACCAAGGCGAAGCCGCTCAGCAAGCACAGCCCCAGTCCCCCGCCGGGAACACCGGCGAGGCACAAAGCGCAGCGCAATAACGCGCAACGACGAGAAACGGGATTCCCATGGCCAGATTTTTTATTGACCGTCCGATTTTCGCCTGGGTTATCGCCATCATCATGATGATGGCCGGTGCCCTGGCCATTTACACCCTGCCCATTGAGCAGTACCCCACCGTTGCGCCACCACAGGTGTCCATTGCCGGTAACTACCCCGGCGCCTCGGCAAAAACCGTGGAAGACTCGGTCACCCAGGTGATCGAGCAGCAAATGAACGGGATCGACAACCTGCTGTACATGAGTTCCAGCAGTGACTCCTTCGGTAACGCCGCGGTGAACCTGACCTTCGCCCCCGGCACCGACCCGGATATTGCCCAGGTACAGGTGCAGAACAAGCTGCAACTGGCAACCCCGCTGTTACCCCAGGAAGTACAGCAGCAGGGGATGCAGGTCACCAAATCCTCCGATTCCTTCCTCATGGTGGTGGGTTTCACCTCCGAGGATGGCAGCCTGTCACGGGCCGATCTGGCCGACTACGTGGCCTCCAACGTTCAGGATCCGGTCAGCCGGGTGCCCGGTGTGGGCCAGATCCAGCTGTTCGGCTCTCCCTACGCCATGCGCATCTGGCTGGACCCGAACAAGCTGAACAAGTTTGATCTCACCCCCCAGGACATCACCCAGACCATCCAGGTGCAGAACAACCAGGTGGCCAGTGGCCAACTGGGCGGCGCCCCTGCGGTGGAAGGCCAGCAACTGAACGCCACCATCATTGCCCAGACTCGTCTGGAGGACGTGGATCAGTTCAAGAACATCCTGCTGAAAGTGAACCCCGACGGCTCTCAAGTCTTCCTGAAAGACGTGGCTCGAGTGGAACTGGCAGCACAAAACTACGACGTGCAGGGCCGCTACAACGGCCAGCCGGCCGCCGGCCTTGCCATCAACCTGGCCACCGGCGCCAATGCCCTGGACACCGCCGAGGCCCTGCGTGCCCGCCTGGACGAACTGCAACCCTACTTCCCCGACAAGATGGAAATGGTGTTCCCCTACGACACCACTCCCTTCGTGAGCATCTCCATTGAGGAAGTAGTGCACACCCTGTTCGAGGCCATCATCCTGGTCTTCCTGGTGATGTACCTGTTCCTGCAGAACTTCCGCGCCACCCTGATTCCCACCCTGGCGGTGCCGGTGGTATTGCTGGGCACCTTCGCTGTGTTAGCTGCCTTCGGCTTCTCCATCAACACCCTGACCATGTTCGGCATGGTGCTGGCCATTGGCCTGCTGGTAGATGACGCCATCGTGGTGGTGGAAAACGTGGAACGGGTGATGCACGAGGAAGGCCTCCCGCCCAAGGAGGCCACCCGCAAATCCATGGGCCAGATCACCGGCGCCCTGGTGGGTATTGCCCTGGTGCTCTCCGCCGTATTCGTTCCCATGGCCTTCTTCCCCGGGTCCACCGGCGCCATCTATCGCCAGTTTTCCATCACCATCGTGTCCGCCATGGTGTTGTCCGTACTGGTCGCCTTGATCCTCACCCCGGCGCTGTGTGCCACCATGCTCAAGGCCAAGGACAGCGAGCACCAGACCAATCACGGTTTCTTTGGCTGGTTCAACCGCACCTTCGACAAGAGCAGCCGCCGCTACCAGGGCAGCGTGGAGAAGATCCTCGGGCGCCGTGGCCGCTACCTGTTCATCTATGTGGTCATCGTCGGCGTGCTTGGTTTCAGCTTCATGCGGCTGCCGTCCAGCTTCCTGCCGGAAGAAGACCAGGGCATTCTGTTCACTCTGGTGACCCTGCCGGCCGGCTCCACCCAGGAGCAGACCGTCGATGTTCTCAAGAAGATGGAAAACTACTATCTCAATGAAGAGTCTTCCGCCGTGGATGGCCTGTTCACCGTGGCCGGCTTCAGTTTCACCGGCCAGGGCCAGAACGCCGGCATGGCGTTCGTGAACCTGAAAGACTGGTCAGAACGGGACCTGTCCGTGGACGGTGCCAACAATGTGGTTGGCCGCGCCATGGGCTACTTCTCGACTATCCGTGAAGCCATGATGTTCGCCCTGAATCCGCCCTCGATTCCCGAACTGGGCAATGCCAGCGGCTTCGACTTCCAGCTGTTGGACCAGTCCGGCCAGGGCCATGAGGCTTTGATTCAGGCCCGTAACCAGATGCTCGGCATGGCCGCCCAGGATCCACGCCTGGCCGGGGTACGCCCCAACGGCCTGGAAGACAGCCCGCAATACCAGATCGACATTGACCAGCAGAAAGCCAAGGCGCTGGGCCTGTCCATCAGTGATATCAACAACACCCTGCAGATTGCCTGGGGCTCCAGCTACGTGAACAACTTCGTGGACCGGGGCCGGGTGAAACGGGTGTATGTACAAGCCGATGCGCCCTACCGGATGCTGCCGGAAAACATCAACGACTGGTTCGTGCGTAATAATCAGGGCGAAATGGTGCCGTTCTCCACGTTCGCCACCGGCCACTGGACCTATGGCTCGCCCAAGCTGGAACGTTACAACGGCGTCTCCTCGGTGAACATCCAGGGCAACGCGGCACCCGGCTACAGTACCGGTGACGCCATGGATGCCATGGAAGAACTGTCTGCCAAGCTGCCCGCCGGCTTCGGTTTCGAATGGACCGGCATGTCTTATCAGGAGCGCCAGTCCGGTGACCAGGCCCCGGCCTTGTACATCATCTCCCTGCTGGTGGTGTTCCTCTGCCTGGCCGCCCTGTACGAAAGCTGGTCGATCCCCTTCGCGGTAATGCTGGTAGTGCCACTGGGTATCCTGGGTGCAGTACTGGCTGCCACCTTCCGTGACCTTAACAACGACGTCTTCTTCCAGGTGGGGCTGTTGACCACCATCGGGCTCTCGGCGAAAAACGCCATTCTGATTGCGGAATTTGCGCTGGAGCTGGAACAGAAAGGCGAGCACTTGCTCAAGGCCACACTGGAAGCCGTGCGCATGCGGCTACGCCCGATCTTGATGACCTCACTGGCCTTCATGCTCGGCGTGACCCCGCTGATGATCAGTACCGGCGCCGGTGCCGGTGCCCGTAACGCCATTGGCACCGGGGTATTCGGTGGCATGCTCACCGCCACCGTCCTCGCCATCTTCTTCATCCCGCTGTTCTATGTGGCGGTGCGCAAATTGTCCGGCGTGCCCCTGGACGGCAAGAAGAAAGCCAAAGAGTAAGTCCAAGCGGAGAACCCTCATGACCCGTAACCCACTGACGCTCGCCCTTCTGGGCGGGCTGATGCTGGGTGGCTGCACCCTGGCCCCCAGCTACGAACAACCGGCATCACCGGTCCCGGCCCAGCTGGGCGAAACCACCACTGACGGCGCCGCCGCATTGACACTGCCGGGCTGGTCCACGCTGTACCAAAGCGCCGAGCTACAACAACTCATCCAGAGCGCACTGGATAACAACCGGGATTTGCGCCTGGCCGTTCTGGATGTGGCCGCCCTGCGCGCCCAGTACCAGATCCAGCGCGCCGACCTGTACCCGAACCTGTCCGTGGATGGCAGTGGCACTCGCCAGCGCCTGCCCGGCGACCTGTCGTCCACCGGCAGCTCCACCCTTTCTGATCAATACGGTGTTCAGGTTGGCGTCACCGCCTGGGAACTGGACTTGTTCGGACGCGTACGCAGCCTCAAAGATGCCTCTCTGGAGACTTACCTGGCCAGCGAAGAAGCCCGGCGCAGCACCCAGCTGGCACTGGTGGCCCAGGTGGCGCAAAGCTACCTGACCCTGGTCAGCGACCGTCAGAATCTGGCCATCAGCCGTGAAACGGTCGCCGCGCAAGAGAATTCGCTGGCACTGATCCAGCGGCGCTTCGAAAGCGGGCTGGGCACAGAACTGGATGTACGACAGGCACAGATTGCCCTGCAAGGCGCCCGCGCCAACCAGGCCAGCTTTGAGCGCCAGGTCAGCCAGGATCACAACGCCCTGGCCGTATTGGTTGGCGGCCCCCTGCCCGCACTGGAGTCGGTGAACCTGAACAGCGACACGCTCTCCCTGGTGGCGCCGGTCCCGGAAGGGCTATCGTCCAGCCTCCTGACCCAGCGACCGGACGTGCAGCAGGCCGAGCATCAGCTACGTGCCGCCAACGCCAGCATCGGTGCCGCGCGAGCCGCCTTCTTCCCGAGTATTCAGCTCACCGGCGCCTATGGCAGCATGAGCAGCGAACTGTCTGGCCTGTTCGACAGCGGCTCCAAAGCCTGGTCGTTCAGCCCCAGTATTTCCCTGCCAATTTTCTCCGGTGGCCGCAACAAGGCCAATCTGGACCTGGCTGAAGTGCGCCAGGATCAGGCCGTGGCCACCTATGAAAAAGCCATTCAGACCGCCTTCCAGGAAGTGGCCAACGCCCTGCAGGCCCGCGATACCCTGGCCCGCCAGCAGCAGGCCCAACAGGCACTGGTCACCGCCACCGAGCAGTCCCTGACGCTCTCGCAGCAACGCTACGAGCAAGGCGCAGATGACTACCTTGCGGTGCTGGACGCCCAGCGCACCCTGCTCTCCGCCCGCCAGCAACTGGTGACGCTGAAGCTGCAGCAGCTGACCAATGAAACAGAACTGTATCGCGCACTGGGCGGCGGCTGGGAGGCACAACAGCCCACCCACGTGGCCAGCCGTTAGCGTGTTTTGAAAAATACAGACAAAGGTCGGGTTACGCCGCTACGCGGCTAATCCGACCTACGAAACAAAAGGGATAACACGGAAGGAAAACTACTCGCTGCGCAAACGGAAGGTTGCTTCGCCGAGGGCCAACAGCGTGTCCTTTTCATCGAACACTTCCATGGTGCTGTTGTAGATCCGGGTGCCACCGGCACGGCGGGTACCCACCGCGCGAACCAGACCTTTACTGGCCTGCCCGGTGAAGGTGGTGGTCATGGATAGGGTAACCGCCTTGCGAATGTGCATGGGGTCCGGGCTCCAGGTGCCGGCACAGGCCCCGGCCACATCCATCAGGGTCGCCAACACTCCACCATGAATGACACCGCCCAGATTCAAATGCCGGGTTTCGATCTGCAACCCCAGCACTGCCCTGCCCTCTTCCCATTCCAGGAAATGAAACCCCACCAGGGAGGGAAAACCCATATCAAAACGGGTATTGGCATCAGCCAGGGAAAACCCTTTGGAGGGCGGAACTGCACTCATACTCTCGCACTCATTGTTTGTTTTACCTGTGGCCCGGTACCACTGGTCCAGCGGTTCAGGCGCGGCCCTGTACCATCTGCGCGACCTGCCCGACCACGTCTTTCAGCCGTGGGCCCAGATTCTCCAGCAGCGTTCTGCGGCTTAACCGCAACGATGAGCCCCCGCAGTTGAACGGCACCACCTGGGCGCCACCGTCCAGAATCAACGGCACCGCTACACCACTCACATCGCGGTTCCATTCTCCGTCAGAGGTACAGAAGCCGTATTGTTCATATTCGTCATAGGCACTCTGCAGGCTGCGCTCCAGCGCCGGCCAGGCCGCCGGGTCCTGCTGGCGAATCTGCTCGTAGTACATTTCCCGCTCCACTTCCGGCGTGGCCGCCAGGAACGCCCGGCCCAATGCCGAGGTGGCCATGGGCACCCGCGAACCGATATCCAGCCGCAGCACCAGAGGGCCATTGCCCTGACAAACCTGGATATACGTAACCTGAGCGCCATCCGGCGCGCCAATGGCAACCATGCAATCGGTGGAATCCGCCAGCTCCTGCATGTAAGGCCGCGCCAGATCCCGCACCCCTTCGCTGGCCAGATAGCGGTAGCCCAAGTCCAGCACGCCCGGCCCCAGCCGGTATTTTTCCAGCTGGGGCACATAACGCAGGTAGCCCAGCTGTGTCAGTGTCGCGGTCATTCGCGATACGGTGGGGCGAGGAATGCTGGTCCGCTTGGCCAGCTCCGCATTGCCCAGGTATTCATCCGAAGGCCCAAAGCAACGAAGAATATCCAGCCCCCTGGCCAGGGCCGTGACGAAATTACGGTCTTTATCATTGGCGCCGAGATCGGCAACAGCTCTACGCATTCTTCTCGTTCCTGTATCAGGCTTCGGGTTGGCTGAAACCGGTTGTTCCGGCTAACCGGACATCGATTCCATTTATAGTTATGTATTAGGCTCGCAAATATAACAAAAAGCGTTTCGCCTGCCCAAGACACCGCTTGCCCGCGGCTCAAACCGGCCATGGCCCGACGTCCCTCTCTCAAGCACAATGGGGGCGCGGGCACGGCAGGAACATTCACCATGTCACGCTTCAGCCATGGCGGTCAATATTTTAAAATTACGTTTCATTATTGTAATGTTGACCCACCACACACAATGGAAGACCGATAAAAGGACGATTCCATGGATACGCTGCAGCAGTTCTACATCAACGGCAGCTGGGTTTCTCCCGCGCCGGGAGCCACCACCCACGCCGTTATCAACCCCGCCAATGAAGAACAGATTGCCACCTTACCGCTGGCACAGGCTGCCGACATTGATGCGGCAATCGACGCCGCCCACCAGGCCTTCCCCACCTGGTCCGCTCTGTCACTGGAAGAGCGACTGGGCTATATGGAAAAAATGCTCGAAGCCTATCAGGCCCACCTGCCGGAAATGGCTGAGGCCATCAGCCAGGAGATGGGGGCCCCCATCTCCCTGGCCAGCAAGGTGCAGGCCCCCATGGGCCTTGCCCATTTGAAAACCGCGCTGGGCATCGCCCGGGAGTTCCCGTTTGAAGAAACCGCGGGCCAATCACTGATCCGCCGGGAAGCTGCCGGTGTCTGCGCCCTGATCACGCCCTGGAACTGGCCCATGAACCAGGTCATGTGCAAAGTCGCCCCCGCCATGGCCGCCGGTTGCACCATGGTGCTCAAGCCCAGTGAATTTGCCCCTCTGTCCGCCAACCTGCTGACCCGGATTATCGACGAAGCCGGCGTACCCGCCGGGGTCTTCAATATGGTGTATGGCGATGGCGCAGCCGTAGGGCCCTTGCTGTCCAGCGACCCACGCATTGATGTGGTGTCTCTCACCGGCTCCACCCGCGCCGGGGAATCGGTGAGCCGGGAAGCGGCCAGCACCATTAAGCGCGTGTCGCTGGAACTGGGAGGCAAGTCCGCCAATATCCTGCTGCCAGGCTGCGATCTGGAGCAGGCTGTTACCCACGGGGTGCGCTCCATGATGACCAACACCGGACAGAGCTGTAATGCTCCGTCACGGATGCTGGTGCCGGCGGATCAACTGGCCGAGGCCGAACAGATCGCTACCCAGGTTTGCGACAGCGTGGTGGTCGGAGACCCCACTGATAACGCTACTGTCATGGGCCCCATCGCCAATGGCCGCCAATACCAGCGCGTGCAGGCCATGATTGAGAAAGGCCAGCAAGAAGGCGCCAAACTGGTTGCCGGCGGAACCGGCAAACCCGACGGAATCACCAAAGGTTACTTCGCTCGCCCCACGGTATTCAGTGAAGTGAACAATCAGATGACCATCGCACGGGAAGAAATTTTCGGTCCGGTGCTGGTGATGATTCCCTACGACACCGTGGACAATGCCGTCGCCATTGCCAACGACTCCGAGTATGGCTTGTCCGGCTATGTGTTCGGGGATGATGCTCAGGCCCGCCAGGTGGCCGCACGCCTGCGTACCGGCAACGTCCATATCAATGGCGCCGGCCCGGATGTACAGGCCGCTTTTGGTGGCTACAAGCAGTCCGGGATTGGCCGGGAATGGGGCCGATTCGGCTTTGAAGAATTTCTGGAAACCAAATCCCTGTTCCTGCCCGGCTAACGACCTCACCCTTGGCGGGGCGACACAAAATGCCTTGTTTTGTGTACTGACAATAGCGCCCCGCCCGGGGCGCTAAATTGCCATTTACCTGATCTGCTGTAACCCCGACTATCGTTACATCACTCAATGTCACAGTGTGACATTCAGCGGCGCCCCTGCCGTCAGAGATCAGGAGGACACCATGACAACAACAGCATCCACCACCATTGAGTCCGGCCAGGCAAAGGCCCAGAAAGTCCCGTTGGGCGCCACCGTCAATATTCCGCCCCGTCGTCTCGACTTCCAGTTCGATGACAAGACCACGGCGCGTTACTTCTATGACAACGACCCTTTCCTGAGCGCATTCTGGTTGAGCCTGTCGGCCCTGTTCCCGGAAGGCGAAGCCTTTTTCGTGGACTCCGTGCGTCATTACCGTAAAGAAATTACCGACGGCACACTGAAAGCCCAGGTGGCTGGCTTTATTGGCCAGGAAGCCATGCACAGCAAAGAACATGAAGCCTGGAACGAAATGGGCGTGAAATTCGGCTACCCCACCGACAAGCTGGACAAGTCACTGGGTAAATTGCTGGGCCTAGTGCAAAAACGCACCCCGAAAATCTTCCAGCTGGCCGCCACTGTATGCCTGGAACACTACACCGCCATCATCGCCGAACAGTTGCTGCGCGAGGATGAGCATCAGGAAAAAATCCTTGATGAAGCCACCGCAAAACTGTGGCTGTGGCACGCACTGGAAGAAAACGAACACAAGACCGTCGCCTATGATGTCTATGAAAAGGTCAGCGGCAGCTACGCCATTCGTGCAGGCACCATGATCCCCACCACCGTCATTTTCTTTGCCGTTCTGGCAGCATTCCAGGCGCGCATGCTGGCTTCCGACGGCCGCCTGTTCAGTCTGAAAAACAACTGGCAAGGCATGAAATTCCTGTTTGGCCGCAAGGGGTTGTTCACCAAACTGGCGCCCCAGTATCTGGATTTCTTCAAGCGGGATTTCCACCCATCCCAGCACGACACCGATGCCCTGCTGGACCAATGGCGCGAGAAACTTTTCGGCACCGATGGCATGCTCACCGAGCAACATGCCCAGGCCAGCCAGCGAAAGGGCAAAAAAACTCACTGAGTTTCTTTCCCTTCCATAAAAAAGGCTGCTTCTCGCAGCCTTTTTTATGGGCGTCCGTTACGGATAACAATAGCGAAACTGCGACTTACGGGGAACATGACTACTACTTTCGCACTGTATCTATTGAGGAGAAGCGCCGAAGCCAATAGCGTAAACCTCACACCAACAACAAAGCCGTAAATGCCATGCTCTCATTGAAGAGAATCGCCTTTGGACTTGCGACAATCAACATTCCCTTAACCGCCCTGGCCGAGCCCTCTGAGCTGGATGTCATAAAGGTTGATGGCACGCGGATGGAGCGCAGCCTTCTTGATACTCCTGCCGCCGTTAGCGTCGTGAATGCAGATTCCGCCCAGCAGGGCCAAAAGAACATTCAGCTTGATGAAAGCCTCGCCCGAGTGCCTGGGCTTTACCTGCAAAACCGCTATAACTTCGCTCAAAACCAACGTATTTCCATCCGGGGCTTTGGCGCGCGCGCGCCCTTTGGGGTCCGCGGGTTACGAGTCCGGGTAGATGGGTTTCCCGAAACACTACCGGATGGACAATCACAGGTAGACAATATCGACTTGGACTCCATGTACCAGGCAACAGTATTACGTGGGCCAGCCTCCGTTCTCTATGGCAATGCCACCGGTGGCGTAATCGATATTGAAACTCTTTCCGGGCGGAACATAACCGGAAATGGTGAGCTGAGTTTGTCGAGTGGCGCAGATGGCTTCCGCAAAGCCCACTTGAAGAGCGGTGGCCAGAAAGACAATGCTCATTATTATCTTGGCCTCAGCGGTCTCAACTACGCCGGCTACCGTGATCAAAGCGCGGTGGAGAAATACCAACTTAACAGCCGGATTGGTTGGGAACTCGGCAACCATCAGGAAATAGACCTGTTCCTGACGGCATTAGATACTCCTTATGCCCAGGACCCTGGTGGACTAACCCGCTCCCAGGCTCACTCAGACAGAAAGCAGGCCACAATGCTTGCCGATCGACTGGATGCAGGTCAGGAAGTTGATCAACAACGCCTTGGCTTCCGTTATCGCAATACCTCCTTGGCAGGAGGCGTATTACAGACACGGGCATTCATTAGCCAACGCGACTTCACCCAACAACTCCCATTTCCCGGTAGCAGCCTGATTGATTACCAGCGTACCTTCTACGGCGCAGGTGTAGAGTACAGCCATAATATGAACCTCTTCGGCCTGCCACACCGTTACCTGGTCGGCGTTGACGTAGACCGCCAACAGGACGACCGAGGACGCCGGGGAGTGACTTTCAACGGAGTGATTACCGGGCGCACCGCCAATGAAGACCAGATCGCCACCAGCAGTGGCATCTTTGTACAAACTGATACCTTTCTGACCGACAATCTCACCCTTTCTTTAGGAGCAAGAGCCGACCGAATCCAGTTTAAGGTGGAGGATGATTTCCTGAGTGATGGTGACGACAGCGGCGAACAGCAGTTTAATGAAGGCAGTTTTAGTGTCGGCGTTGCCTGGCATGTCCTTCCTGCTCATACACTCTATACCTCTGTCAGTTCAGCCTTTGAAACCCCCACTTTCACTGAGCTGGCAAATCCGTCCGGTGCAGGCGGGTTCAATCCAGACCTTGAACCACAAAAGGCATTAAATCAGGAGCTTGGCATCCGCGGTACCATTAGCAACGATCTACTCTATGATCTCACACTATTTAGCGTAGCCGTCAAAGACGAGATAACCCCTTATGAACTGGGCGGCCGAACCTACTACGAAAATGCAGCCCGCACACGCCGTGAAGGCCTTGAGCTGTCGTTAGAGCATTTCACCACAGAAACACTGACCACAACGGTCGCATGGACATGGGCACAATACCGCTTCGATCGATTCTTCGATGAGCAACAAGGTGTCGATGTAAGCGATAACCACATGCCAGGCTTGCCACAGCATATCGTTTTTGCCGAAGCCGCCTGGCGTCCTCAAAACGGCTTTTTTGTTATTGGCGATGTTCGTTTTGCCAGTGAAGTTTATGCGGAGAACACCAACCAAACTCGTATAGGAAGCCATGCAGTGGTTAATGCGCGGTTCGGAAAACGCTGGCATTTTAATCGTCAGGAGCTGGAGTTACACGCCGGCATCAACAATCTTTTCGACCGTGACTACTACAGCAACATTCGAATCAATGCCAATAGCGACAGGCCAGACCCCGCTGACCGCGGCTATTTCGAAACAGCGCCTGGTCGAACCTTGTATGCTGGAGTAACTTTAGGGTGGTAAGTATGAAATATTGGTTAGTGGCACTACTGATATACTCTCTTCCCCTTCAGGCCCTCCAGCTGGGTGATGCAGCACCAGATTTTGAGGCTGAAACCACTATGGGGGCCGTGCACCTCGATCACTGGAGGAAAGACCACTGGGTCGTCTTGTTTTCTCATCCGGCCAGCTTCACTCCTGTATGCACTACCGAGCTCGCTGCAGTGGAACGTTTACAAGGTGCCTTTGAAAAACGAAACGTACGCCCACTCGCTTTGGCAGTGAGTCCGCTGGGTGACCTGAAAAAATGGCTTGATGACATTGAAGAAAGCCAGGGTGTCCGACCATCCTTTCCTGTAATATCGGATCAGTCGCGAAACATCAGCACACGCTACGGCATGATGCACCCTCGTTCGAACAACGTAACAACGGTACGCAGCGTTTTTATCATTGATCCGCGTGGGCGCATTCGCCTGAAAATAGATTACCCACCCAGCATTGGGCGGAATTTTGATGAGATCCTACGAGCTATTGATGCCTTACAAACCTCTTATCGTTACCCGGTATTAACACCTGCAGATTGGCAACCTGGTGACAACGCGATTATTTCACCTAAATTATCTGACGGTGATTCAAAGGCACTCTTTCCCGATCAGGAAGAAGCCATTCTTCCCTACCTGAAATACACCCCCCTTCCCTGATAAAACATACATTATATTTTATCATTTAATTGATCCTTTAGTCGCACGACCAAACGCTATATTCCAATCACTCAATACAGTACCAAGGCGGTATTCTTCCTTTATTTTACGCTCCCCATACTCGTTGCTAGCAACATGATAGAAACTTTAGGGAGCGTAAGATGAGAAAAACCAGTGCAGCAACTCTATCCCGGTCGGCATTATGCCTTCTGCCCTTCCTCGCGGTGCAATCAGCCAATGCCGAAATAACACTGTATGACGATGACGGAACCAGCTTCAGCACTGACGGTTACATTAATGCTTTTTATGTAAACAACGACGTAGACCGTGCCGGCGATCAATTCGACCGCAGACAATCAAGAGTTAAAATGGGTTTCCTGCCAAACTATATTGGTTTCAATATGAAACGAGAAATAGGTGATCTTACACTGGGCGCAAGGTCATCCTTCTGGGTCACCATTAATGACAGTGAAACTGCCGCCACCGGCACGGCTATTGATGTACGTCAGTTTTATGGAACTATTGGTGGCAGCTTCGGTGAGGTGCTTATTGGTAAAGATTTCGGGCTCTTTGCTCGTTCCAACATCCTCCGCGACGAATTGCTCATTGGGTTTGGCCATTCCAGCGATGTCGTGGGCCTCGTTGATGGCGGTGGCGTATCTTTCGGGAATATCGGCACCGGCTATCCCTACGCCTTCCCAAGCTCGCAAATCACCTGGCGGAGCCCTGAAATGGGCGGTCTAAACATTGCAGTGGGGATTCTAGACCCATACGACACCAATGAAGTGGGTGCGCCAGGCAAGGCATATCAAGACACCCCAAGAGTAGAAAGTGAAATCAGCTACCAGGCAGACATTGGAGGAATGGAAATTTATACATGGGTTAACGGTGCTTATCAAAACTCCGAAAATACAGATAATACCGTTACTGATATCACATCAGAAGGCGTAGGTTACGGCGCTCAAATCAAAGCCGCTGACTTAACCCTCACCGCTTCCGGTTTTGATGCTACAGGTATCCATCCCTTGTTCACTAATAACGCTGGCCAACTCCCACTCCAGGAAGTTGATAGCAATGGCTACCTTATACAAGCGGGTTATCAAATCGGCAAAATGCGAGTTGCGGGAACCTATGGCCGAACCGAAGATGATGGCGTTACTGGTGGAACAGCGATTGATTACGAAAATAAAGGCGTAATTATAAGTTACGCAGCCAATGATTATCTTAACCTGGTAACCAACTTCAGTCGTGTTGAGCTGGATGACGAAACAGTAGGCGAAATAGAGACAACTGACACACTTGCACTGGGTGCCACGGTAGCCTGGTAATTAATAACCTCAAATATCAAAGGGTGAGCGCCATGGCACTCACCCTTTTTTACTGAATAAAATTATGGTAAGGCTGTGTAATTCGCTTTCTCAAGCGAGCCAGAGGGATAAAATCGCCGGCTTCCACGGCAGCACTAACGTCACAAATATCGGCCTCTCTAAGTATTGTTATCGGATTAACCCCAGCCATGAAACGGTAGCGCTCATGGTAGGTAAAACACTCATTTTCAAGACGCTTCCGATACGCATTCAACCACTCAGCCAGAACCCTATCGTTACGCTCAAGACCTAGCTTATCAGCCAAATGGTGGTCACTCGATTCATCATTTTTCCATTCCATTAAATAACGGAATGAAGAATTGTAATCTGCTCCCTTCCTATGCAGGATGGACAGCCATTGGTTAATCAATACTGAATCTTCTTCTCTCGACATCATCAACCCCAAGCGAGAGCGCATTCCACATAGCATCGCTTTTTTACGCTGGTCATAAAAACTCTCCAATATGGCGTTTATTTTTTCTTCGTGCAGCAACAATCGTAATGCCCTGCCCAGCACCTCAAGTCCAAACCTGATAGATTCAGACTGGGAAGAAAATGCATATACGCTGTCAACTGCATCGCAATCTTCTGTCAGTAAAGCCTGGCAAGATTCCAGAAAAGCTCCTGCGCCGGGATCAAGAGTCACACCTAGAGCGGAAATATCATCTGTATTCAGTGTGCCAGCGACAAACCCCCAGACCTGCCACGCTGCAGCAAGATGAGCGGCGCGTTGTACAGAGTGTTTAAAAAACTGCTCCACGCTCATTTCACCACCTTCGCCATAACAACCACCAAGGTGAGCAATCAAAGCCTTCATGGCTGCAGCGTTCCCCCTGGTAGCCAGCCATTCGAAATGGCCAACTCGAGCATGAGATGGAGAAAGGCGAATCACGGTTGCAGACTTCTCCAACTGATCACGAAAAATTTTTCTTTTATGATTACAAATGCTTAGCGGAAGACTGGTTGGTATCCCGATACCATAGAGAGCGTGACTGACAAGATATTCCTTGACCGCACTACGCAACCCCAAATAGCCATCACCCCTAAGAGCATAAGGGGTTCTTCCCCCACCCTTTAAGTACATTTCCATACGACCTAACGGCGTAGCCACTTCCCCCAAGAGCAAAGACCTTGCATCACCAATACGATCGTTGAATACCCCATGGCGATGTCCTGCATACTTTTGTGCCAACGGAGACATACCCGGTAAGAGGATGCTTCCAGAATGCAGGTTTTTCAACGTTGAAACGCCTTCAACATGGGTCCGGAGCTGCTGAACATCGAGTTGCAATAAACGTAGGGCCATAGGAGAAATATCAATCAACTCTTCCACAGGTGACCATTCTGGCGCCTGGGCTGACCACAGCATGGGGGGAAGGGACTTCCAGGCATTGGCTATCGAGAGAACTGCCCACGGGTTATCTTGCTTATCAGGAAGTTCAAGCATATTTCCTTCTCACAACAATAAAAAAGCCGCCCTGAGGGCGGCAATAAGACGTCAAGACAGACGACCAGGAGAAATCATTCAGAAAAAACCAAGCGGATTGGTATCGTAGCTGACCAGCAAGTTCTTTGTTTGCTGATAATGGTCAAGGATCATCTTGTGAGTCTCACGACCGATGCCTGATTTCTTATATCCGCCAAAGGCCGCATGTGCAGGATAAGCATGGTAGCAATTAGTCCAAACACGCCCAGCCTGAATACCCCGCCCCATTCTAAAGGCAACATTCATATCCCGACTCCATACACCAGCCCCAAGGCCGAATTCGGTGTCATTGGCAATTCGCAGAGCTTCTTCCTCATCCTTAAAGGTAGTCACACCAACAACTGGACCAAAAATCTCTTCCTGGAAGACGCGCATTTTATTGTGTCCTTTAAGAAGGGTAGGCTGAATATAAAAACCGTTACCAAAATCCCCTTCAAGATATTCACTACCACCACCTGCGAGTACCGTTGCACCTTCCTCTTTAGCAATACTCATGTATGACATAATCTTGTCATACTGCTCTCGAGAAGCCTGTGCGCCTACTTGAGTTTCAGTATCAAGTGGATTACCACGTTTAATCGTCTTGATTCGTTTCAATACGCGCTCAATGAAGTCGTCGTACATACTCTCTTGAACAAGGGCACGAGAAGGACAGGTGCAAACTTCGCCTTGGTTAAAATAAGCTAAAACCAAGCCCTCAACAGCTTTATCAATAAACGACTCTTCGGCGTTCATAATATCCGCGAAGTAAACATTTGGAGATTTACCGCCCAACTCTACAGTAGAGGGGATAATATTCTCAGCAGCACACTTTAGAATGTGAGACCCAACAGGGGTTGAACCGGTAAAGGCGATTTTTGCAATTCGCTTGCTGGATGCCAGAGCCTGACCCGCCTCTTGACCGTATCCGTTCACCACATTCAGTACACCAGCAGGCAGCAAATCGCCAATACACTCCATCACCTTGAGAATGGAAACCGGGGTTTGTTCGGCAGGCTTCAATACAATGCAGTTACCCGCTGCCAGTGCTGGAGCCAACTTCCAGGCTGCCATCAAGATTGGAAAGTTCCATGGAATAATTTGCCCGACAACGCCAAGGGGTTCATGAAAGTGGTAAGCCACTGTATTTGAATCGATCTCTGCAGCAGAGCCTTCTTGAGCACGAATACAGCCAGCGAAATAACGAAAATGGTCAACGGCCAGGGGCAAATCTGCATTCAATGTTTCACGTACAGCCTTACCATTGTCCCATGTTTCTGCGACTGCAAGAGATTCAATATTTTGCTCAAGACGATCCGCGATTTTCAACAATATGTTGCTACGTTCTGTCGCTGAGGTTTTTCCCCATTCCCCAGCAACTCGGTGAGCGGCATCCAAAGCCAAATCCACGTCTTCCGCACTTGATCTGGCCACCTCACAGAAAACGTTACCATTTACCGGACTAACATTATCGAAATATTGTCCTTTCACCGGTGCAACCCACTCACCCCCAATATAGTTTTCGTAACGCTCTTTAAACGAGACAACTGAACCTTCGCTACCAGGATTTGCATAAATCATTGCCTGATTCCTCTTCTAATTGCTTGACGTCCGCGCTTTGATAAGTAGCGCCTGCATAGTCAGAATAGGATGACGAGGGCCAGGGACGCATGCTACCAAGGGAGTAATTCTTCTCCTCATTTGGTCTTAAGGGTTAACGCTTTCCCACCATGAATCTTCATATTTCCGATAGAAATGACTAATACTCCGGGTTAGCTCAAACTTTGCCATCGGAATATCAGAAAGCAGATCAGGAATATCACTATCTATAAGTTCATTAGCAGAACGTCCAGCAGCAACTCCGCCTCTCATCAGCGAGTCAAGCCATAAAAGCCATGCACGTGTCTGCTCAATCGGACCCGAATCACGAGCGAGAGGGCCATGACCGGGAATAATCACTGCTGGGTTTAGCTCTGCTAGTCGGTCTATTTCTTCCAGCCAGATATCAATTCCAGGAGAGTGAGGAGTGGTTGGTGCGCGGTTCCAAAACAGCATGTCCCCGGCAAACAGAATTTTTGTCAGAGGGTCATATACAACGAGATCATTGCCACTATGACCAGAAAACCTGATTAATTTTAGTGGGTATCCAGAAAAACTCTTCACCCCACCTTCAACAGTAACACTCGGTAAAATAACAACCGTGTCTTCGCTATATCTTCCCACACGTTCGTGCACTGTTTTGAGATAAAAATCACCATGTTTCATTAACAAATTTCGTGTCTCAGAAAGCGCCATTATCGGCACATCTGAAAATGCACTATTACCAAAGATATGATCCGGGTGATGGTGGGTATTGATCACCCAGCGAATGGGCTCATCGGTATATTCTGAAATAGCCTCTCTGAACCTCCGACCGTAAGCAGCTGTTGCCCCCGTATCGATTACCACTACCCCATTCCCCGTGGCAATGAATGAGCTGTTACTTATGTCACCCCTATTTTCTTCACTAAGCTCCTCTGGCACCCCCTGGACCATCCATACATTTTCTACAACTTGATGAATATTAAGATCTTCTCCATGCACTGGGGCCGAAATTGCCGCAAGAAACAAAGTAGCTAACGATAACAAGACTCGATAATCAAATTTGTGATTCCAGTACATTAGCATTGTTATCTCTAGCCTTCATCTTGTATGGGGTTCTTTCATCGCCTTTCATTTCAATCGTTAAAACTGGATTTTCACTAATGGAGGCATGCCATTTCATATCCGCAACCGTTTCCCCTTTACTGCTGATTTTCAGCTCTTCGATATAGAAAGGGATCTCACTGGGAAGGAGACCGCTTTCCATCGGATGAATAATCAAAAAACGAAGCCGACTACCCTGCTTGGCAGGAAACCTGCGCCCTCTAACCTGACCAAAATCTTTGGACCAATTCTTGCCGGAATTAGCGATACCTGGTGTTGAACAACCTCCCCCTGCGCCGTCAATAAAAGTGCTTCCAACATGCCATACACCCTGGCTTAACAAGGCCACCCTGACAGGAGAGCCTTGCTCCAGGCGGATATTCAACCCTACTTTTGCCAGCCCTTGTGTACCGGGGTTGTATTCAAAAACCATAGGTATAGGATTGAGCTCAACCCAAAGCAGCATTTTATCAAACTTGCCATTAAGATGACTGGCATCTATTTCTACCGGAACCTGCCCTGAGTCTTCGGCAAAATCAGGGGCGGTTATTTTCACTCTCGAGTCAAAATGTACTGGTGCGTTGGACAGATAACGATCCTGATATAGCTCCCACATGAATGAATCAAGAGGATCCTTATCTTGACGAGTATTGTTCTCTTGCGCTGAACTTATACTGATAAGTAGAAGGAACAATAGCCCGGGAAACACCATTACAGATCGCATTTTACTGTCCCATTGTTTCCATGCTGACCGTCTCAAGCCAGGTTCGGATAGCCCACAAAGCTTCCTGACTGAGATAATCGGCCATTTTCGGCATCAGAACGCGACCATTGCGCACAGCTCCATTTACAACCCGTTCTTTGTACCATTCGTCACCGTAATCACCGTTTTCCAGCTCTCGCAGATCAGGCGCTATACCTCCCGACTTGGCTTCCAGGCCATGACAAGCTGCACAGTTCTGGTTATACGCAGAGCTGCCAATATCCACAGCCAATTCATGCTGCGGATGATCTTCACGGTAAGGGTTGGTATCGCGCCACTCCTCACCAAGAGTCTCCAACCCGCGAAGATCTACGCCTTGTGGAGTCACATTACCGTGGCCATGGACCACCACAGAGCAACCTAATAAAGCCACACTTCCCACTATGCGCATCATTACATTCATACTTCACTCCAACCAATGGATTGCATTATGGAAATCAATCTAACAGCCACCTGACAGATTCAGCACTAGCCCTTCGGGCCATCATGCGTACTCCCTTAGTCGTAGCCCCAAATGGTTAGATCATTTACTTCCACTGACGGTATCTTGCAGCCCCTGATCTCTGCCTGAATGGATACACCGCGTTGCTGGGGATTCTCAAACTGGCACGCCGTAATTTCCCATGCACTGATCCCATTACCGCCAGTGCGATCAGATATTAAAACCAGAGCAGAGGCTTGCGTTATGAGGAAAACAAACTACAACCCACCGCACCGAGGGAGACTGTCCCGCATGATCGGTGTCATATCGATGTCCACCATGCTGACTGCATGCAGTAGCGGGACAGTTATTGCTGAAGAAGGTGTCACCTGGAAAGATATCGCCAATGACCATAAAACCACTGAAGATGTGCTTATGTATGGCATGGGCACCAGCGCCCAGCGATACAGCACGCTAGACGACATTAATAGCGAAAATGTCTCGATGCTTACCCCTGCGTGGTCTTACTCATTCGGTGATGAAAAGCAGCGAGGCCAGGAATCTCAAGCCCTTGTGCATGAAGGCGTGATCTACGTAACGGGTTCCTACTCCCGTGTTTTCGCTGTTGATGCTAAAACTGGAAAACGCATCTGGACTTATTCACATCGTCTACCTGACGACATTCGTCCTTGCTGTGATGTTGTAAACCGCGGTGCCGCCATTTATGGCGACAACATTTTCTTTGGCACCCTTGATGCCAGCGTAGTGGCTCTGAACAAAGACACGGGTAAGGTCGTTTGGCGTAAAAAGTTCGCCGATCATAAAGTCGGTTATACAATGACTGGCGCGCCAACCATTGTTAAAGATCAAAAAACCGGCAAAGTTCTGTTGATTCATGGCTCTTCCGGTGACGAATTTGGTGTTGTCGGGAAACTGTTTGCGCGCGACCCTGCAACGGGTGAGGAAGTCTGGATGCGTCCTTTCGTGGAAGGGCACATTGGTCGTCTTAACGGTGAAGACAGCACCCCAAGTGGCGACCCAAGGGCGCCTAGCTGGCCTGATGACCCCAATACAGAAACAGGTAAAGTGAAAGCCTGGAGCCAAGGTGGTGGTGCACCATGGCAAAGCGCTACCTTTGATGCATCAACCAATACCATCATCATCGGCGCTGGCAACCCGGCTCCCTGGAACGGCTGGGCGCGTACTGCACCAGACGGTGACCCTGCCGACTACGATAGCCTATACACATCAGGCCAAGTCGGTGTTGATCCAACTACCGGTGAAATCAAGTGGTTCTATCAACATACACCTAACGATGCCTGGGATTTCTCGGGTAATAACGAAATCGTTCTCTTTGACTACAAGGACAAGAAAGGCAAGAAACATAAAGCCGGCGCTCACGCTGACCGCAATGGTTTCTTCTATGTGACCGACCGTGCTAACGGTAAACTTCTCAATGCATTCCCATTCGTAGACGGTATTACTTGGGCTAAAGGTATTGATCTGGATACCGGTCGCCCCATTGAAGTCGATGGCCAACGTCCTGCACGTCTCAAGGATGGTGAAACTCGATCCCCAGCAGTTGAGGTTTCTCCTCCTTTCCTTGGCGGCAAAAACTGGAACCCTATGGCATATAGCCAGGACACGGGCCTGTTCTACGTTCCTGCCAACCACTGGAAAGAAGATTACTGGACCGAAGAGGTTGAATATCAGCCTGGTTCTGCCTATCTCGGCATGGGTTTCCGCATTAAACGGTTGTTCGACGACCACGTTGGCATCCTTCGTGCTATGGATCCGACTACCGGTAAAGTGGCCTGGGAACATAAAGAACCCATGCCTCTCTGGGCCGGCGTGCTCGCAACCAAAGGTAACCTGGTCTTCACTGGTACAGGTGACGGTTACTTCAAGGCCTTTGACGCGAAAACGGGTGAAGAGCTGTGGAAGTTCCAGGTCGGTACCGGGATCATTTCTCCACCGATCACATGGGAAATGGATGGCGAGCAGTACATTGGTGTAACAGCCGGGTACGGCGGTGCAGTACCACTCTGGGGCGGTGACATGGCTGAGCTAACCAAGCCTATCTCCCAAGGCGGTTCTTTCTGGGTATTTAAACTCCCCAAATTCGCCAAGGACCTGGCCAGCAAGTAACAGGAACGTCAGCCCGCATTGCGGGCTGACGCTTTTCCAGGAGAATATAATGAAACTTATAACGTTATCTCGAGCAATAACTTTAGTCACTTTCCTGGCTCTAAATGGCGGCGTTCATGCTGACGACTTTAGCGCGGACATTCCCAGCCATAATGGTTGCCAACTTAAGCCAGCCACCGACTGCGCAGGTGCGGACCTAAAAGGTGCGGACCTTAGCGGCTTAGACCTGACGGGAGCAAATTTTGCAGGCGCCAATCTTGAAGGCGCAGACCTGCGACACAGCAACCTTAAGGGAGTCAATCTGGAAAAAGCCAATCTTCGCAACGCGAATATGAGCCGGGCGCGCCTAATGAGCACCAACCTGCGCATGGCAGACCTTACCGGCGCTCGCTTGATTGCCATACAAAGCTGGAACCTGTTTGCCCAGAAAGCAATTTTTCACAACGTGGATGCAACTGGTGCGAATTTGGAGTTTGGCCGGCTGACTCGTTCTGAATGGAACAATGCCAATATGACAGGCGTCAACCTGGAGATGGCCTGGTTCAATAAAGCAAAACTCAATGGTGCTAACCTCCAGGATGCCAACCTTCAAGAGGTTAAGCTAAACCTTTCCAGTTTGCGCAATGCCAACCTGGAAGGCGCAAACCTGCGCTATGGAAACTTCCAGAGCATGGACATGCACGGGTGCACCGCTTGCCCCTTTGATTGGGCTTATAAAGACGGACCTGGACCGTAAACCGCGGACTTCAGCCCCCTTCTCTGTCAGGCGGGGGCTACTCTTCTTTTCCTTTTAACCTGCCGGACAAATTCTTCAACGCCATTTTCAACTTTAATGGCTTCAATGGCTTGTAAATCTGCATAAATCCATTCTGGATACAGCGTTGTTTTAGCTCTGCACTACGATCAGCCGTTACCAGCATTACCGGTAATGGGATTTGACGGCCAGAATTAATGAACGTTGCAACAGTAATACCATCATCTGTCCCTGGATCCAGATGATAATCCATTAGTAATACATCAGCGTCGTCAGCGCCGGTATCCACCTTACTACGTAAAGAGGCTAACGAATCAGCGACCACCACATCACACCCCCACCCCTCCATCAAGGTTTGCATCCCAATGCAGATTGCCTCATCGTTATCAACCACCCAAATACGCAGTCCTTGCAGAGATTGATCTACAAAAGGGTCTTCTGACAAAGCTCTGCGGATATAAGCCTCAGGCTCAGCAATAGGGATTAATAAACCAAAGCTTGACCCTTTCCCATCTTGAGAGTGAAAACGCAAGGGATGGGAGAGTATATCGCTAATTTTTTCCACAATAGCCAAGCCCAGACCCAAGCCTCGCTCGTGGTGTCTTACGGCTTGCTTTCCACGTTTGAACTCTTTAAATATTTCATCATGTTGATCATCACGAATACCTATTCCGGTATCAGTGACCACAACCTCAACCCCCTCATCGCGTTTCCGGCAACCCAGTAAGATCGAGCCACTTTCTGTATAACGAACCGCATTAGATAACAGGTTACGAAGGATTCTGCTTAATAATTGTGAATCAGATCTAACCAAGGATGCGCAAGGAACATAACGAAATCGCAGACCTTTCTGTTGCGCGATTTGCCTAAACTCTTCAGCTAGAACATCCAGTAAACGACTTAATGGAAAAACTTCGAGCTCAGCCGTTACTACTCCGGCATCCAGCTTTGAAGCATCTGAAAGTGTAGTAATGAGTGATTCAAGATCAGTCAGCGCTGTGCTGATATGAGCGAGCTGAAACGTCATATTCTCTGGCTTTTCCTGCAACGCACTGGTGAAGAGCCGAGCAGCATTCAGTGGCTGCATCAAATCATGGCTCACCGCTGCAACAAAGCGTGTTTTAGAAAGGTTCGCCTGCTCCGCTTTTTCCCGTGCTTCGCGTAGCTGCATTTCTATGTGGCGACGCTCTTCTATTTCTTCCAGTAGTTTCTGGTTTACATCACGTAAGTCCTGAGTCCGCTCACGCACCTGCTCGGCCAGAACAACTGAATGCTGAAATGCTGCATAAGGGGCGGTGGGGGCCATATTGCTTGCCTCCACCCTTTCTATCAAGGCATCACAAATCCTGCTCAGCCTGGCATTTTCAGCCATTAGCCGTGCTTCATGGAGGTCCCAGGGAGAGCGCTCCCTCTCAGTCGGACCCGATTCAGAGACGGTTTCTTTGTCCAATGACAACCCCGGTCAATGTGTGATTAAGGTGCATACCGTCAACATGCTCCCCATAGGTACTGAAGCCGATCACCCCGTATCGACGAAGCAATGCCGATGCCTGGTCCACCATACCTTCCGACTCAATTTGCGCATAACGCATGCAGCAATCACACCCAATCGTTAACCATGATGGTCCCATACGACGCTCTATGGCACTGAGTTTGGTTTCAAGATCATCAAGCAAGGAGTCGGTTTTCATTGCTGTCAAAACGATGCCATTTTCAACTGCACAATAAAACGTCAGGCTAAGATCATCGTTAACTCGCTGGATAGAACGTGCATAGTAGCCATCATTAATACGTACCGCTAAAGGCGAACAGGCGAATGTCATATCGTCCAGCTCTTCAACCGAAACACCGATCAGCCGTGCATAGGCTTTTGCCGCTGGTTCAGCATTGAGTTCATAGACGGTACGCTTTTCCGGATCCGCAGAAGTAACTACAAACTTGGTTTTTTCAGGAATTAAATGATGGGTGCTGAACACTTCGAAATCTAATGAGGTAGAAATCATTATCACCGTGGCGGCTTCGCTGGTGAAACCGCCATCGCTATAAACATAAGTGCCGCTTAATCTATATTCATCCCCCGCCGAGCCACCAAAGCAGGCAATACTGCCTAACGCCGAATTAAGCGTAGCCAAGACCATTTCTTCATTCACTGATAGCCCATCCATCAGCGTTAGCACAAAAGTATTGTGCTCTGCGGGTGACTCCGTCATACCTTCGCTGCACTCGGTTAGCAAGCCATCGACAAGCTGCTGGGCATCGAGAAGGCCGAAACTGTCCACATTTTCCACAAGCTTTTGACTGACTGTGAATAACCGGCGATCAAACCCAATGGCCACAATTGATCCCTGATCATACCCTTTGGAAGTAATTTCACCGCAGGAGGTGCAGCCTGACATGGGAATTCCAGCGAAGTTATCCCGCATGGCTGCAGCCAGACGATCAAGATCATATTCCACTGAGCAAAAGAACAGTACGAAACCCAAGTTCGGGTTTTTCAGCTTTGCAGCCAGCTCGGCAGCTGCAACCTCTTCATTGGCGGCATTACTGAACGTTGTTAGCACAGCGTTTAGAGGGGCGGCAGTCATCAGACTCTCCCGTTTTTTATTGTCGCGCTATTTCCTGGCGCCTTTGCTGGCTAATTCTGCGGAATATTGTTGTCCCAGTGAAGGAAACAGTCGTTGGGCTTTTGTTACTCGATTTATCATAACAAACCGAATCATTGAGCATGCCTATTGTTCCGCCATACGACCTGGATGTTTCAAATAGGCTCCAAAATCGATATCACTTGCTGACAGAATCGCCTGTACTCGATTTGTGGCTCCCAGCTTTCTCAAAATGGCTGATACATGAGCTTTCACCGTACTTTCAGCAATGCTCAACTCGTAGGCAATCATTTTGTTGGATTCGCCCCGGGTCATTCTTTCAAACACCTGAAGTTGTTTACGTGTCAGACTTTCCAATAGCTCGGGTAACAACCCTGGCTCCTGATGACGCGCCTGCACAGAACCACCGCCTGATCGAATAATATCTGAGGGAAGATATATCGACCCGGAAAGAATTTGCTCAAGTGCACTAATCATCTGTTTACGGGGTGTCGATTTGGTAATAAACCCTACAGCTCCGTAAGTCACTGTTTGCAATATAACTTTTTTATCTTCTTCGGCAGAAACGATCACCGCAGGCACACCGGGAAACTGGTTTCGCAGTTGCACCAGCCCACTCAAGCCCTGCATACCTGGCATATTCAGGTCCAACAGGACCAAATCGATATCATCGTTCTGATCGATGATCTCTATAGCACCATCAAGCCCCGAGGCTTCCAGCAAAGTGCTTCCAGGAAAGCCATCATCAATTACACGAGCAATAGCCTCGCGGAAAAGAGGGTGATCATCTGCGATTAGGATTTGGTACATGGACGGCACTCTCCTATCACCCTGAAGTACTGGGTTATTGTACTTATCGTCAGAGACTCCATGTTTAGCTGGCTCAAACAATGACCAAGCCAGTCTAAACAGCCTGTATCGTCCACTACTCTATGGTCTTAAGACTGAAGGCGCTATTGTTCTAAAGTAGTATTTTCCTGAATAGGAAATAACGCCCCGCTGGACAGCAGGGCAAAGAAATGCATAAAACCGGTCAGAATGCAGAGACACCGCCGTCCACCGCAAGAGTCTGCCCATTCATATAGCTGTTGGCCGGGGACAACAGCATCAGCATGACCGTAACGATTTCTTCCGGTTGCCCCAGGCGCTTCATCGGGCACCCTGCGGCCAGCATGGCATGCACGCTGTCCTTGTTCTCTGACAGGTTGCCTTCATCCACCATCGGCGTGTGCGTGTAGTACGGGCAGACCGCATTAACGCGAATATTACGCTTGGCATATTCGATCGCCGCCGTGCGGGTCAGGCCGATAACCGCGTGCTTGGCCGCCGAGTAGGCACCGATCTTGGGCGCACCGCCCAACCCGGCCATGGAACTCACGTTGACGATACTGCCACCGCTGGCCTTCATGGCGGCAATCTGGTGCTTCATGCCGAACATCACGCCTTTCACGTTCACATTAACTTGCTGATCCAGCACTTCTTCGGTCAGCTCCGCGAACGGAATAAAGCCGTGGGCGATACCCGCATTGTTCACCGCCAGGTCCAGGTGGCCGAACTGGGACAACGCCGTGTCCACCATGGCCTTGCAGTCAGCCTCACTGGAGACATCACAACGCAACGCAGCGACCTTAACGCCCTGCCCCGCCAGCGCATCGGCCAGCGGATTCAGCGCATCCATATTGATATCGCCCAGCACCAAGGCGGCACCGCGCTTGCCCAGTTCTTCTGCCAGCAACTTGCCAAACCCGCTGGCGGCACCGGTAATCAGTGCCGTCTTGCCGGTAAAATCGAGAATCGGATCCATTGTGCTCTCCTTCGTGGAACCGCGGCGAGGCAAACTCACTCTCCGCTTTCAACATCCATCACTTGCTACAAAGCCGCTGCAGGAGCGCCGTTGAGGGCGCGAACGAAGGTGGCAAAACGCTAAGCAGCAGTACCCTAAAAATCCACCCCGCTCTGCCATACCCAGAACGCCCTTCGCGCTGCGCGCGGTTCGTCCCCTGGAAGGGAACTTGTATGTTTGAATGCTCTTCCTGCAACCATGCAGGACTTGCCGGGGTGGAGGGACCAAAGGAGCATCTGACCCAAGGGTACAGACGGTAGGAGATTTGGCCCCACCCCGCACCTATT
>NZ_LWEZ01000556.1:0-910 GCF_001634945.1 Alcanivorax sp. HI0044 | reverse complement strand
GAGGTGTATGGCGAGCAGGCGGTGCCACCGGTACTGCTCAGTGGCAATCACGCGCTGATTCGCCGCTGGCGCCTTAAGCAGGCGTTGGGACGGACCTGGAAACAGCGTCCGGACCTGCTGGAGGCCCGCCGGGCGCGGGGCTTGAGCAACGAAGAGCAACAGCTGCTGGACGAATACATCGCCGAGCAGTCGTCGCATACAGCAAAAAACTCTGATTAGGAGCACTGCCATGAGTGGCAAGAACCTTATTATCCAGGGCATTGAAAATGCCCAGCTGAAAACCGAAGTACCGGAATTCGGCGCCGGTGACACTGTTACCGTGCAAGTGAAAGTAAAGGAAGGCACCCGTGAGCGTCTGCAGGCGTTCCAGGGTGTGGTTATCGCCCGTCGTAACCGTGGCCTGAACTCTGCGTTTACCGTGCGTAAAATCTCCCACGGTGTGGGCGTTGAGCGTGTATTTCAGCTGCATAGCCCGCTGATCGATTCCATCCAGGTTAACCGTCGTGGCGATGTGAGCCGCGCCAAGCTTTACTACCTGCGTGATCGCTCTGGTAAGTCCGCACGGATCAAAGAAAAAATCCGGTAGTAGATTGCGGATTCCTTCTACCGCGAGCGAATGTTGGTTTAGCCTTTGCTGTAGGGCATGCGAAATCAACCTCTGGCCCGGTAGATTGCTCCAACAAAAAAAGCCGCTTCCTTTTCGGGAAGCGGCTTTTTTTGTTGGAGCGCCGGACGCTGGATGCCGGATGCATGACGCTCATGGCATCAGGCGTGCTAGTTCTTCTTCACCATCCGGTACAGCGCCAGCAGCACCAGCGCGCCGACAATGGCGGTGATAAAGCTGCCCAGGCTGAACCCGCTCACTGAGCCGCCCAGGCCGGTCAGGGAGCCCAGCCAGCCGCCGACTACG
>NZ_LWEZ01000555.1:0-1453 GCF_001634945.1 Alcanivorax sp. HI0044 | reverse complement strand
CTATTCGACGAAGACCTGAAATTTCTCGACACCGCCTTGCGGGATGCCATCGGTGAGCACCTGATGGTATGTCTGCACCATCACCCGGTCCCGATGGAGTGCACCTGGCTGGACACCCAGGTGGTGGGCAGTGCCGACCAGTTTTTCCAGGTCATCGACCGCCATGAGCGGATGCGCGCCATTATCTGGGGGCATGTGCACCAGGAGTATGACGCGCACCGCAACGGGGTGCGGATGATGGCGGTACCCAGCACCTGTGTGCAGTTCAAGCCCAAGAGCGAAGACTTTGCCGTGGACGATGCCAATCCCGGCTACCGTTGGCTGGATTTGCACCCGGATGGCCAGATCGACACAGGGGTGAGCCGGGTGGAAGGCATCACCTTCGAGGTGGATTTCACGGTCAAAGGTTATTGAGTGTCGAGTTGAAAGTTTAAAGTTGAAACGCGAAGACAGGTAGCCGTGACATTGGCAGGCCCTTTCTCCGCGTTGCCAGAGGGGCAGAATCGCGGGCACGGTCGAGCGATTGCACGCGCTTTTCAACTTTAAACTTTCAACTTGCAACTCCTCCCCATCGCGTCAAACTCCTGAACAGCGTAGTAACGAGGAGTGATCATGACTGCCCCGCAAATGTCCCTGATGTATATCCACGGCTTCAACAGCTCGCCTGCGTCCCACAAGGCGGGGTTGCTGCGCTCGGTGTTCGAGCAGGCCGGTTGCCCGGAGCGGCTGATCGTGCCGGCGTTGCCGCCGTCGCCCCGGCTGGCCATGGCGGAGCTGGATGCGGCCATTGCCGGCGCCGGGCCGGTGGCGCTGCTGGGCTCGTCGCTGGGCGGTTTTTATGCCACCTGGCTGGCGGAACACCACGATCTGAAGGCCGCAATCGTAAATCCTGCGGTCAGACCGTGGCGACTACTGGACAAATACACAGGTATCCAGCATAACTACCATACCGGCGAGGCCTACCAGTTCGATCCGGTCTGGCTGGAGCAGTTACGGCACTACGAAGTGGCAGAGATCACCCAGCCGGAAAACCTGCTGTTGCTGACCCAAACCGGTGACGAAACCCTTAACTGGGAAGACGGCTGGGACTATTACGGTGACTGTCACCGCTATTGTGGCTTGGGTGGCAGCCACGGCTTTGATAACTTTGACGCCTTCATACCGCTGATGCTGCGGTTTTGTGGGATTGAAATACACGCCTGATGCCCGAGGCCAGATGCCGGCCGTGTGATACATCATGCGCCCGGCATCTGGCGTCCTGCGTCTGGTGCTTCTGGAAAATCTATGGCCAATAACTATACGTCCGAAAATATTGAAGTGTTGTCGGGCCTGGACCCGGTGCGTAAGCGCCCGGGCATGTACACCGATACCTCCCGCCCCAACCATCTTGCCCAGGAAGTCATCGATAACTCGGTGGATGAAGCACTGGCCGGCCATGCCAAGTCGATCAAGG
>NZ_LWEZ01000554.1:0-1038 GCF_001634945.1 Alcanivorax sp. HI0044 | reverse complement strand
GCTGACCATGCCGGACTCCATGAGCCTGGAGCGCCGCAAGATCCTCAAGGCGCTGGGCGCCAAACTGGTACTGACGCCTGGCCCGAAAGGCATGCCCGGTGCGATTGCCAGGGCGGAAGAGCTGGTACAGGAAAACCCGGACAGCCATTTGATGCTGCAGCAGTTCAATAATCCGGCCAACCCTGACATCCATGAAAAAACCACCGGCCCTGAAATCTGGGACGCCACCGGTGGTGATATTGACGTGCTGGTTTGTGGCGTTGGCACCGGAGGTACGATTACCGGTGTCTCCCGTTTCATCAAAAACGAGAAGGGCAAGGCGATCACTGCCGTGGCGGTGGAGCCAGACTCCTCGACCATGATCTCTGCTGCCCTGAAAGGGGAAGAGCCCACCCATGGCCCCCACAAGATTCAGGGCATTGGTGCTGGTTTTGTGCCGAAGAATCTGGATATGGCAGTGGTGGACCGGGCGGAGCAGGTCAGCAACGAAGATGCCATGGAATGGGCCCACAAGCTGATGCAGGAAGAAGGTATTCTGGCCGGTATTTCCTGTGGGGCGGCCATGTGTGTGGCGGATCGCCTCAGCCAGCAGCCGGAGTTTGCCGGCAAGACCATTGTGGTGGTGCTGCCGGATTCCGGCGAACGTTACCTCAGCTCCCCCCTGTTTGCCGATACCTTTACCGAACAGGAGCTCGGCCAGTAGCGCCGGGTGTCGCTGCGTGCCCGGGTATCCCTTGCGGGTTAACCCGGGCGACGTGCTGTACTGCCAGGGGCAGGCAGGGTATAAAGGCACGATAAGCCCGAAACGGGCAGTTAGTTTTCCGCCTTGAGGCGGGCTATTGGGGGAACACCATGAAGAGCACCCTGAAATACCTCGCAGTCATGCTCTGCGGTGCCACATTGCTCAACGGTTGTTATTTTGAAGAAGATGACATCAGCAGCAGTGACCGGCAGGAGCCACTTCCTATCGTGAACAATGATGCGCCGCAAGGTACACGCGTGGTGCCGGGCGAGCAGGTCATGAGCAGCGGTCGCCAC
>NZ_LWEZ01000553.1:0-778 GCF_001634945.1 Alcanivorax sp. HI0044 | reverse complement strand
CGTCGATGGTGCCATCGGCCACGGCTTCCAGCAGGGCCTCACGATCGGCGGCGCTGCGCAGGGGCGGGATCACATGGCAATGGCTGTTGAAACCTTCCAGCGCCGACTCGTCCAGCAACAGGTGCTGGATGCTCACGTCCGCCGTCACCGGCAAGCCGCGCCGTTTGGCGGCGCGCAGCAGGCGCAGGGAATCGCGGCTGGAGATTTGCTGGAAGTGCGCCCGCACTCCGGTGGCTTCCACCAACAGCAGATCGCGGGACAGGTCCACGCTTTCTGCCACAGCGGGAATACCGGGCAACCCGAGGCGGGTCGCCACCGGCCCTTCATGGGCACAGCCCCCGGCGCTGAGCGCCGAATCCTGCGGGCGGAACATGACCGGCAGATCGAAGGTAGCGGCGTATTCCAGGCTGCGTTTGAGCACCAGCGCATTGGCCACCTTGCCGCCGGCATTGCCCACGGCAATACAACCGGCCCGCGCCAGAGTCGACATCTCCGCCAACTGCTCGCCCAGTAAGCCCTGGGTCATGGCGGCAATCGGCATGATACGGGCAAACCCGGCCTGGCCGGCCTGTTCGCGAATCAGGCGCACCACCGCCGTGGAATCCACCGGGCCACAGTCCGGCTGGGCCGCCAGATGGGTGATTCCCCCGGCCGCCGCGGCGCGGGTTTCACTGGCGATATCGCCGGCGCGGCCGCTACCGGGCAGCGACAGGTGCACACAGGCATCCACCAGCCCAGGCAGCACCCAATGGCCGTCGGCCTCCACGATATCGGCCCC
>NZ_LWEZ01000552.1:0-661 GCF_001634945.1 Alcanivorax sp. HI0044 | reverse complement strand
AGCTGCACGCTGCATAACCCCTCACGGGATTCGCTGATCAGCTCGGTACCGCCCTCCACATCGTCCACCGCGGTTTCCACCGGCGTACAGACCAGTGATTCCACGGTTTCCGGGGTGGCCTGGGGGTACGCCACATAAATGCCGATGCGGTCCAGCGGCACATTGGGCAGGGTTTCCTGACGGGTATGGGGAATAGCCAGCAGCCCTGCCAGCAGCAGGGTCATCATCAACAGGTTGGCAACCGCCCCATTTCTGGCGAACCAGGCAATGGAACGATTCATGGATGTCCCTCACCACGGTTTTCGCTGTTATGGGCCAGACCAGTCTGGGCCGGACGCGGATCGATACGCATGCCTTCCAGCAGTTGCAGGTCCCCGGCCAACACCACCGAGGTCGCGCTGTTAACCCCATCGTGGAGGTAGAGGTTGTCACTGTCCTGATGCAGTATCGCCACCTGCTGACGGCGCAAGCGCTGGTCGTCGTCCAGCACCCAGACAGACTGGTCACCGGCCTGGGCAGAACGGGGCAGCACCGCCACCGCTGGCGTCGCGGCACCGCGCAGTTCCGCCTGCACCAGCACACCGGGTTCCAGCGGTAATGACTGACCGTCGTTGGCAACCTGCACGATCAGGTACATCATCTGGTTGCGGTTCAGCCCCCC
>NZ_LWEZ01000551.1:0-909 GCF_001634945.1 Alcanivorax sp. HI0044 | reverse complement strand
CATACATTCACCGGAATTCATCAAACTATCACGATCTTTTTACCGCATTTTCTTGTCGCCGCATCAGCCTTGGGCTCTCCCCTTCTGGTTCAAGGATGATCCCACATGAACAAACGGATTCTCACTACCCTGTTGGCCACGCTCTGCGCCAGCGTCAACGCCGCCCCCTACGACTGGAACTACCCGGCGCCAATTCAATCCCCCGGCGCTAACGATAATGGCAAGGTCGTGCTCTTCGATGTTTCCCATGGCGGCACGGAAGGCAATGCGGACTGGGTTATTGACGGCGCTTTTTCCGACTTCGCCGATGCTCTGGTCAGTGCCGGTTACACCGTGCAGGAATACCGCGGGGTGGATAAAAACAGCGACGGCGTTATCCAGTTTGTGGATGACTACACCNACCCCACCACCGCCAACAGCAACGCCAACGAAGCGGTCATCACTTACACCGCCATCAGTCACGCGGATGTACTGGTCCTCGCGGAAAGCAACCGCCCCTTCACCCAGGCGGAATTGCAGGCCCTGGAAGATTTTGTGGCCGCCGGCAAGGGCATCTTCTTTGTTGCCGACCACTACAACGCCGACCGAAACCTGAACACCTGGGACAGCACCGAGGTATTCAACGGCTATAACCGCTCCACCCTGTCCCAGTTCAATGTGGGCGGCAGCTACGGCGACCTGCGTAATCCCGGCGTCGCCACTGGTGGCTGGCTGGCACAGGAGTTCGGCATCCGCTTTCGCTTCAATGCCATCGACTGGCACAGCGGCGCCAGCGGCATCGAGCCGGCCAGCCAGGTAGAGGGGCTGACCACCGGCGTAGGCCCGGTACTGATGGCCGGTGGCGCCACCCTGGCGATCACCGACCCGAACAAGGCCAAGGGCCTGGTGCACTTCTCCACCAGCGACAGC
>NZ_LWEZ01000550.1:0-620 GCF_001634945.1 Alcanivorax sp. HI0044 | reverse complement strand
TAAGGCCAGGCGCTGTGGAGCTGGACTGAGAAATTTGCCGTGTTTGCAGAGGGGCTCCATCATTTGAACATATGGCGTTGACTCCACAGTTCGGCGCTCCTTCCTCGGAGTGCAGGGTATAACGGTAAAGGTCACCAACCCGCCAGGGACTGTTCGGTAAAAATTCGATTCGCTGTGAAAGTACTTTATGGCGACCATTGACGGGTTGCCATACGTTATTAACGGTATCGAAGTGTTCAACAACAAACGTGTTGTTATTGACCGTGTTGCTGTCGATGCTGCGGCTGAAGATTACCCTGAGACTAAAGTCCTTGAACAGGTTCGGTACGGGATAAAGCGGGTCAGTATTTTTTCCTCCCACGCATCGACCGTTTCGCCAGTTTTCGCGTTGCCCGGTCAGCACAGCCCCGGTCAGCGCGCAGGGGTATCCGGGGAAAACAGCGGAGACAAGTGGTGCACGTAATTCATTGGCGTTGTCATTGGGAAGGGTGAATTCCGGAAGACGAATGTCGAGGGTTTGATCCTGGTTAAGCGGATTGCCTTGCGTATCTCGAAGTAGGCTGGTCAGGGTCACCTGGATGTCTTTTCCGTGTTGAAGGATATCTCCTCCGATGATGATC
>NZ_LWEZ01000549.1:0-802 GCF_001634945.1 Alcanivorax sp. HI0044 | reverse complement strand
GGGGTGTCGATCATTCCCGGGGCATCCACAGTGTCGGTACAGGGGATAATAATTGGTTATCTTAAAAATGAAAAATATGAATTGGATTTATTGATGGCGTAGTTCTACATTAATTACCAGTGATAAACCAGCCCCAGTGATAAACCCGCCTGTAGTTGTGACAATACGCTGCGGCACTACGCTACGCTTCAGGAGAAAGGCATGGCAGGCAAAACCCTCTATGACAAATTGTGGGAAGCCCACCTCGTTACCCAGCGCGAAGATGGCTCTGCGCTGATCTATATTGATCGCCAGATCATCCATGAGGTGACCTCGCCCCAGGCGTTTGAGGGCCTGCGCCTGGCGGGTCGTCAGCCGTGGCGGACCAGTGCCAGTGTGGCCACCATTGATCACAACGTGCCGACAACCCCGTTCAAGAGTGCCGCCGACATCGCCGATGACACCTCGCGGATTCAGGTGCAGACGCTGCAAGACAATACCCGTGAATTCGGTATCACCGAGTTCGGAATTGGCGATGTACGCCAAGGCATTGTGCATGTGATGGCGCCGGAGCAGGGTGCTGTGGTGCCGGGCATGACCGTGGTCTGTGGTGACTCCCATACCTCCACCAACGGCGCGCTGGCGTGTCTGGCCCACGGTATTGGTACCAGTGAAGTTGAACATGTATTGGCGACCCAGACGTTGGTGGCCAAGAAAATGAACAATATGCGGGTCTCTGTTGAGGGTGAGCTTGGCCCCGGTGTGACGGCGAAAGACGTGGTGCTGCATATCATCGGCGTGATTGGCACCGCTGGCGGTACCG
>NZ_LWEZ01000548.1:0-949 GCF_001634945.1 Alcanivorax sp. HI0044 | reverse complement strand
CGCCCAGGTCGTCGTCAACCGCGCCTACGGTGAGCAGTGCATCGACCAGTACGATCGCAACGAACTCACCGCCACCAACGCCTCCATCGCCAAGCTCACCACCACCGAGCTGCAAGGCGTGGTTGCTGACAAATGTCTGCAACTGTTCGGTGGCTACGGCTACATGCAGGAATACCCCATCTCCCGCGACTACGTGGATGCACGCATCCAGCGCATCTACGGCGGCACCAGCGAAATCATGAAGGAAATCATCTCCCGGGACATTATCGGGCGGTAAGTTGCTTCATTTTTCCGAATAAAAAACGCGGCCGATGGCCGCGTTTTTTTTATGCCTCCTCTTTCTGTAGGAGCACCACTTGAGGTGCGAACCTTGGTGCAGCCAAATCCTGACTAGCCCATGCTCAACAGAACTGGCATGAAGTTGTAGGATATGGCTTACATAAAAAGCTAAACGGTTGATATAAAGTGGGTTTCACTAGGGGAGAGGGTCAAGGAAGCGCAGGAAATAACCCGCTACTTCGACTTTTGTCAGATGAGATCAATTCTCGGCGGTGCTCCAGATCATTGTAGCCACTGAATTATTTGGCTCATTGGCTGTTGCCTCGCTAAGAATTATGTCGAAAAAAGATATGTCGAACCGTTCGACTGAATACGCTGTTATGCATCCTAGGAGATCAAGTGAAGGCTAAATTTTTGACTGCCTTTTGTGTTCTTCCACTGTTATCTAATGCAGGTGTAATTACCTGTGGCGATGCAATGAGCGTAGGCAGTGAAGCAAGAGCTTCTCTTCACGAAGCAGCTCAATCTAGAGCCCAGAGCGCGGCGCAAGAATTCATGGAGAAAACGATAGTTCATCCATATGGAGCCAGAGATTCTATGATTGGTGGAACTCCTGAAAAGATGGCAGGAACCATAGAGGTTTATTGGTGCCAGTCGGCTGAACAACCAT
>NZ_LWEZ01000547.1:0-631 GCF_001634945.1 Alcanivorax sp. HI0044 | reverse complement strand
GCTACGAGCTTTGAGCTGTGAGGAAAACCCTTTCTACAGAGTTGCTGTGGGAACTTGTCTAGAGGTGCGATCGGACCCGCTGTGGGAACGTAACGCAGCGGAGTAACGCACGTAGTGCGGCCCCGAAGGGGTGAGCGCAGCGAATAACTTGCCTGCAAGCGATCCGAGCCTCGGCGAGGAAAATTGGTTCGCGTTGCGAGTTTCGAAAGGCAGAACCTCAAACCTCGTGTCTGACCGCCGGTTTTAGGTTTTCAAAACTCGGTACTCGAAACCCGCTTCTGGAATCCTTACCTCGCCAAGGCTCGGATCGCGCCTCAAGCGGCGCTCCTACAGCGGCTTCGTTGTGTTGTTGGTTTTCCTCTCAGCTCGTGGCTAGCAGCTCGCAGCTCAATCCGCCGTGAACGCCTATTCACCCTAACGCCAGCAGCCCCGCGCCTTGGCAGTCAATGCCTTCCCCCTTGAATTGCCTAACAATGCCCGCCCTGTTGCGCTGTCCGTTTCTGACAGTTAATCCGTTTTTTCAAGGGTGATTGCTATGCCGACCTACAAGGCCCCCGTGCGCGATATGCGCTTCTTGATGAACGAAGTCTTCGATTTCGAGAGTCACTACAAAACGCTGCCCAATGGTGAA
>NZ_LWEZ01000546.1:0-5909 GCF_001634945.1 Alcanivorax sp. HI0044 | reverse complement strand
TGCCCGTGTACTTTGAGCAACTGCGTGAGCAGGGTTGGCGCTGGATTGCGCTGGGGGATGCGGACTACCCGCCGTTGCTGGCACAGATCAACGACCCACCCGGCGTGATTGCCGTGCGCGGCAGCGTGGAAGCATTAAATGCGCCTTCGCTGGCCATGGTGGGGGCGCGCAATGCCTCTGCGGACGGCCTCGACAACAGCCGCCGCTTTGCCCGCCAGCTGGCTGGTAGTGGCTTTGTCATTGTCAGTGGCCTGGCGCTGGGCATTGATGCGGCCGCTCATCGCGGTGCGGTGAGTGCCGGGCGCACGGTGGCGGTCATGGGCAGTGGCCCGGATTGTATCTACCCGCCCCGCCATGGCCTGCTGGCCAGCCAGATTGTGGAGAACGGCGGGGCGCTGGTATCGGAATTTGCACCGGGCGCGCGCCCGCTGCCGGCTCAATTTCCCATGCGTAATCGCATTATCAGTGGGCTCAGCCTGGCCACCATTGTGGTGGAGGCAGCCATCAAGAGTGGGTCGCTGATCACTGCACGGACGGCGCTGTCCCAGGGGCGTGAAGTGTTTGCGATTCCGGGCGGTATCCATAATCCACTCAGCAAGGGTTGCCACCAGTTGTTGCGCGATGGCGCCAACTGGCTGGAGTCCGTGGACGATATTTTTCAGGCCTTTGGGGATTTCCAGCGTAGCGTGGAAGCCAGTGGCATTCGTTGCGACCCGCCGGCGCTGCTTGCCCACCTGACCAGTGGCCTGAACTCGCTGGATGCGTTGCAGGAGCGTACCGGGATGCCCATGCCCGAGCTGGCCGGGCAGCTGGCGGATCTGGAGCTGGAGGGCTGGGTAGAACGGGTGGCGGGGGGCTATCTGAAACGCCAGACCAGCGATGTCTGATCGGCAGACTTGAGTCGCCGGGCCGTGCAGGGTAATTTGCCGCTTTTGCTTTCAGGGCGTCGTCATGGACCAGCATCTGCTCAGCGCGGCACAGATTATTCAGGCGGGCGGGGTAATCGCCTACCCTACGGAGTCCGTCTACGGCCTTGGCTGCGACCCGTTCAACCAGGACGCGGTGATGCAGCTGCTGGCCATCAAGCAGCGGCCGGTGAGCAAAGGGCTGATTCTGATTGGTGAAACCCTGGCGCAGCTGGCGCCGTATCTGCGCCTGAACGACCAGCAGGCGGCCCGGTTGCAGCAGCAATGGCCGGCGCCGGTGACCTATCTGGTTGAGGCCAATGAACATCTGCCCGGCTGGGTGCGCGGGAAGCATCGCAAGGTGGCGGTGCGCGTGCCGGACCATCCGCTGGCTCGCCAGCTGTGCCGGTTGGCCGGGCAGCCGATCATTTCCACCAGCGCCAACATCAGCGGCCGCCCGGCAGCGCGCAATCGCTATCAGGTGGCCCGGCAGCTGGGCGATCAACTCGACTTTATTGTCAGCGGCGCCTGTGACCGGGCGAGCAAACCCTCTACCATTATTGATCTGGAAAGCGGGCGCATTTTGCGCCCGTGAACACACCGACCGCATCCGGGGAAAGCACCATGTCAGAGGTTTCACTGCAGGCGGTGAAAGACTACCTGCTGGATCTGCAGGACCGTATCTGCGAGGCACTGGGCGCCGAAGATGGCTCCGCCACCTTCCGTGAAGACAGCTGGGAGCGCGAACAGGGTGGCGGCGGCCGTAGCCGGGTGCTGGAAAATGGCGCGGTGATCGAAAAAGGCGGGGTCAATTTTTCCCATGTGTTTGGCGATCAGTTGCCGCCCTCTGCCACGGCAGCCCGTCCCGAATTGGCCGGGCGCAGCTTTCAGGCCATGGGCGTGTCGCTGGTGATCCACCCGAAAAATCCCTATGCACCGACCAGCCACGCCAACGTGCGTTTTTTCGTGGCGGAAAAAGACGGTGAAGACCCGGTGTGGTGGTTTGGCGGCGGCTTCGATCTGACACCCTACTATGGTTTTGAAGAAGACGTTGTGCATTGGCACCAGACGGCCCGCGACGCCTGTGAACCGTTCGGTAGCGAGATCTACCCGGAATTCAAAGCCTGGTGTGATGACTACTTTTATCTCAAGCACCGGGATGAGCCCCGTGGTGTGGGCGGCTTGTTCTTTGACGATCTGAACCGCTTTGATTTCGACACCAGCTTTGCCCTGATGCGCAGTGTGGGCGATGCCTATGTGCCCGCCTATCAGCCGATCCTGGCGCGCCGTAAAGACCACGATTATGGCGAGCGCGAGCGTCAGTTCCAGCTGTACCGTCGCGGCCGCTATGTGGAGTTCAATCTGGTTTACGACCGCGGCACGATTTTTGGTCTGCAATCCGGTGGACGTACCGAGTCCATCCTGATGTCACTGCCGCCGCTGGTGCGATGGGACTACGATTACCACCCCGAGCCAGGCAGTGCCGAGATTGAGCTTTACCAGAAATTTTTGATTCACCGGGAGTGGGTATGACGGCTGAGAAAACCGCGTTAGAGGCTGGGTTATATTGTGTTTTTGGCAATCCAGTGAGTCATTCCCGCTCGCCGGATATTCACCATGCGTTTGCCGCTCAGCGTAGCGACGCTGTGCAGTATGAAAAGCGTGAAGCGCCGTTGGATGATTTTGCCGGCGCGGTTCAGGCTTTTCGGAATGCCGGCGGGTTGGGCGCCAATGTCACGGTACCCTTCAAAGAACAGGCTTTTGCATTGTGCGATGCCATCACCGAGCGAGCCGACCAGGCCGGTGCAGTGAATACCCTGTGGTGGGATGGCGAGCAGTTGCACGGCGATAACACCGATGGCGCCGGGCTGGTGAAAGATATCTGCGACAATCAGGGCTGGAGCATCCGTAAAAAACGGGTGCTGATCCTGGGCGCAGGCGGGGCAGTACGCGGTGTGCTGGGGCCGTTGCTGGCGGAAGAGCCCACCTTGTTGCGCATTGCCAACCGAAGCAAAGAGAAAGCGGAAACGCTGGCCGCCAACGTGATGAAAGGCGAAGGGCCGCCGGTGTTGGGCGGCGGCCTGGATAATCTCATGGGCCAGTTCGATCTGGTCATCAATGCCATCTCCGCCGGTTTGCAAGGCGAGATGCCCGCGCTGCCGGATGGCTTGTTGGCAGAGGGCGCGGTGGCTTATGACATGGTCTATGGCAATGAGCCGACACCGTTCCTGCGCTGGGCAAAGCAGCAAGGCGCGGCGGCCACGGCGGACGGGCTGGGTATGCTTGTTGAACAGGCTGCCGAAGCCTTTGAGATCTGGCGTGGCTGGCGCCCGGATACGGCCCCTGTCATGGCCTCGTTGCGCTAGCCTGCCATGAGCGATGGCGCGGTAATGTACGAAGTGGTGTATGCCTCCGTGGTCAGCCTGGCCATGGTGCTGACCACGGTGACCCTGCATTACTGGACGCTGGCGGGGCTGTCTGGCCTGCTTAAACGTTGGCCGGATTTTCGGGGTGAAATCCTGGTGGTTGTTATCGCCATGTTCGCGGCCCATATGGTGGAAATCAGCCTCTATGCCTGGGTGTACCTGCTGCTGGATGTGGGGGACACCGCCATGGGTATTGGTGGGGCGGTGAACGGCAGCTTTCTTGACCACCTGTATTTTTCTGCCGCTTGCTATACCTCTCTGGGGCTGGGGGATCTGTTCCCGGTGGGTACCCTGCGTTTGATTGCCGGGGTGCAAGCGCTGAATGGTTTGATACTGATAACCTGGTCTGCGTCGTTTGCGTTTCTGGTGATGCAGCGCCGCTGGCGTTTTTAATCACGTTTCGACGGTATCGTACGTGCTCGGGGCTCTTGAGCCCGTTATCACTGGGTGAAGTATGTCCCTGCGTTTTGTTCTGTTATTAAGCGTTTATTTACCGCTGCCGGTGCTGGCTTCCACGCTGGGTTTCTCCTGGGATAACGACCTGTTCGTCGGTGCTGATGGGCAGTACACCAATGGTGTGCGAATTAGCTGGGTGGGCGATGCCCATGACCATTGCGACAGTAATGGCAGTGTTACCTGTGGTCTGGCGGGCGTGTTGTCACCCTTGCCGGGTATCAGCCTGGATGATGAGAAACATGCCCTGACGCTGAGTCTGGAACAGGTCATGATCACCCCGGGCGATATCAGCCAAAGCGCCCCCAATTACGCGGACTTGCCCTATGCGGGATACAGCAGTCTGGAGATGGGTTTGTTCAGCTGGAACGGCGACAGCCTGTTTGGTTACGGCGTGCGTCTGGGTGTGGTCGGCCCGGAGTCCGGGGCGGAGCAAAGCCAGAAACTGGTCCACAAGGTAACCGGCTCCACCGAACCGCAGGGCTGGGATAACCAGCTGGGAACAGACCTGATCGGTGGTGCTTACTTTATTAACGCCCGCCGCTTTCACCAGTTCCAATGGGACGCGGGATTTCAGGGCGAGCTGGGGTATGCCTGGGGCGTGGATGCCAACAACTTCCATGGGACGGCAACGGCGGGCGGGTTTCTCCGGGTGGGCAGAAACCTGCCGCGCAACTTTATTCCCGATTATGCCGGCATCGGCACGGCCGGTTCACTGGTGGGCCTGTTCGATGGCAGCGGGTTTGGTTGGGAAGCGTTTGTGGCCAGCTTCGGTGAATACATCGGTTACTCCTACCTGGAACACCATGCCGAAGAATACGATGTGGAAGCCCGCGATGGCGTGTTGGGGTTAGTGTTGGGCGGTGGTGTTCACTGGGACCGTTTTTCGTTCACCCTGACACTGCAAAGTTCCACATCGCCCCTGCGTAGCAGCGATGACACCTTCAGCTTCGGCAATATGTCCTTCATGTGGCAGATCTGAGCTACGAGCTACGAGCTACGAGCTACGAGCTACGAGCTACGAAAAAAAACAGACAAAACCGGAAAAGTTCCTTGAGATCGGTGATTTCTACGGCCGGTTTAATGTTTTTCTGGCAGCTAGCTGCTCGTCGCTAGCTGCTGCTTTTCAAATACCGGTCTTTCAAGCGCACATAATTCCCCGCCACATAGGGCAAAAAGGCTTTCTCTTCCTCGGTGAGTGGACGCACCTGTCGCGCGGGTTGACCGCGATACAGATAGCCGCTTTCCAGACGTTTGCCCGGCCCGACCAGGGAGCCGGCGGCGACGATGACATCGTCTTCCACGATGGCGCCGTCCATGATGATCGCCTGCATGCCCACCATGACTCGGTTGCCCAGGGTGCAGCCGTGCAGCATGGCCTGGTGAGCGAGGGTCACATCGTCGCCGATCTGCAGCCCGAAGCCGCCGGGGTTGAAGGTGGAGTCGTGGGTAATGTGCAGCACTGCGTTATCCTGAATGCTGACCCGGGCGCCAATGCGGATGGCATGCATGTCGCCACGGATTACCGCCTTCGGCCACACGGAACAATCGTCGCCCAGAGTGACCTCGCCGATCACCGTAGCGTCCTCGTCCACATATACCCGTTTACCCAACTGCGGGGCCTTGTCTTCAAAGCGGCGAATCCCCATCACTGATACACTCGATAGTTCAAATTCATGGTTACAGGGGCACCTTTTGCAGACGCCCGCTCGTATACTGATAGCCATATTGATCTTGCTTGGCGTTTTTCTGCTAAGCAAGTGGCTGATATTCCAGACGCTGTTGCAGCCGGACGATACCGCTCGCCATCGGTTGCCAGCCGCGCAGACACACGCTGAACCCGGAGCAGGACAGGACACCCATGAGCAACAATCCGCTGATTGATTACCCGGCACTTCCTCCTTTTTCACAGATCCAGCCCGAGCATGTACTTCCTGCCGTGGAGCAGCTGGTGGCAGAGGGCCGTGCCCGTATTGAGCAGGTGCTGGCGGAGGGAAACTTCGACTACGCGCATCTGGTACAGGCGCTGGACCAGGAAGATGACCGACTTGGCAAGGCTTTCGGCCCGGCCGGGCATTTGAATGCTGTGGCCCAGAATGAAGCCTTGCGCAATGCCTACAACAGT
>NZ_LWEZ01000545.1:0-1059 GCF_001634945.1 Alcanivorax sp. HI0044 | reverse complement strand
CACCGCGGCAGTCGCGTTCGGCACGGACGGTTTTATAGACATTGACGGCCATCAGGATCATGCCGCTGAGGAAGATGATCCCGCCCAGCAAACGAATGATGTAGAACGGATGCCGCTCGACCAGCTCCTGCACGAAGTTGTAGGTGAGGGTGCCGTCGGTGTTCACCGCGCGCCACATGAGCCCCTGCATAATGCCGGACACCCACATGGAGGCGATGTAGAGAACCGTACCAATGGTGCTGAGCCAGAAGTGGGTGTTGATCCAGGAGATGGAGTACATTTGTTTGCGCTCGAACAGGCGCGGCACCATCACATAGGTGGCCCCGATGGTGATCATGGCAACCCAGCCCAGGGCGCCGGCGTGTACGTGGCCGATGGTCCAGTCGGTGTTATGGCTGAGCGCATTCACTGTCTTGATGGCCATCATCGGGCCTTCGAACGTGCTCATGCCGTAGAAGGACAGCGCCACAATCATAAAGCGGATGATCGGGTCGGTGCGCAGCTTATGCCAGGCCCCGGAAAGGGTCATCATGCCGTTGATCATGCCGCCCCAGCTGGGCGCCAGCAGCACGATGGAGAACACCATGCCCAGGGATTGAGCCCAGTCGGGCAGGGAGGAGTAGTGCAGGTGGTGCGGCCCGGCCCACATGTAAACCGCGATCAGGGCCCAGAAATGCACAATGGAAAGGCGGTAGGAATACACCGGCCGTTGGGCCTGAACGGGCACGTAGTAGTACATCATGCCCAGGAAGCCGGCAGTCAGGAAAAAGCCCACCGCGTTATGGCCGTACCACCACTGCACCATGGCATCGATGGCGCCGCTATAGGCGGAGTAGGACTTCATCAGGGAAACCGGTACTGCCAGGTTGTTCACCACATGCAGCAACGCGATGGCAATGATAAAGGCACCGTAGAACCAGTTGGCCACATAAATGTGCGAGGTCCTGCGCTTGGCGATGGTGGCAAAGAATACGGCCGCATAGGCCAGCCAGACCAGCGTGATCAGGATGTCGATGGGCCATTCCAACTCGGCGTATTCCTTGGTGGAGGTAAAGCCCA